>NZ_BADY01000060.1:0-3921 GCF_000241185.1 Pseudoalteromonas sp. BSi20495 | reverse complement strand
GTTTTTAGCCTCAAGAAAATAGCTTAATAACAAGGCAAAAATTATGAAATATAGTCGTTCTATATAATTAATTTTTAACGCAGTTAGTGAGTTATTTAATTCGCTAAAATGATCATGTTTTAATATAATTGGTATTAGTTAGCCGTGCTTGTTGCCGACAAGTGAACTTTAGAGAGTTAACACAAAAACGACAAACGATTAAAACAAACCTAATAAGTGAGTAAATCTAATCTATAGACTTTAGTCTAATGCTAAATTATTAACTTACGGCAATTGGTATTTATACAATCAGCAACCAGACCAACACTTTATTTAGTGCGTTCAAGTAACTTAACCACTTGGCTAACAACCATTTCTGGCTCATCACTTTGTGGGTAGTGATAGCTTTTGTTTGTTATTACTATTTCACCTTGAGGAAATGCATTAGCCCACTTTGAATGTAAGTCGCCCCACATTTCACGCGCTTTGTCGGTAAAAAATAATACCGATGGCTTTTTATACTTTTTAACTGAAGCGATTACTGTCACGGGTATGTCAGCAATTTGTGGATAATCAGGCAGTGGACGTTTGCCCAAAAATCTAAATACTGATTCGACATTCCATTTTTCATATCGTCGAGCTTTATAGCTGCAATTTCTTTTTCAGCGCTTGGTAAATCAATCGAGCGGATAATAACTACATCGTGCTCTTATATGCAAAAATCGATTTAATATAGTTAAAAATTTAGCCTCAAATTAATGCGCCACCCACTTTACAAAAAATAAACAATTCGATAACATTGAGACTTGTTTTCTATACAGGTACGTAACTATGAAATTTTTAACTTCAACAACTATGTCTTTATTGTTCGCATTGCCATTTTTGGCATCTGCTGCTGGTGATAAAAAAGTAAAATGTGAAACAACAACAAATCAATTAGAATACTATTACGGATTAGCAAGTTGTAGTACATTTGATGGTCATTTTTTGAGTGAATATGTTTCTAAAAGTTATAGCCAATGGTATACAATAATTCAGGACAAATATGATAATGGTTCATGGAAAAACTACCGTTGTAGTAGTAACTTGCCTAATTCTGCATACGAAACAATATCAAATGAATCCTGTCAATATACTCCAAAAGCAAGTATCAACCGACATTATGTAGAAGAAAGTTACGATAGCAGAACAGATACCACATACTATGCTGCAGGTGTTATAGTTGCTCAATTTACGTTTAGCGATAGAGATGGCGAGGTTCAAAAAGTAGAGAAATGGGTAAATGGCCAAAGTACAACCAAAAGTCATGTTGATATTACATCAGCCTCTGAAGTTAAATTAAAAGTAACTGATAACGATGGCAATGTAACAGAAACATCAACTACAGTTTACCCGCCTATGATGCAAACATGCTCTCGCGGAGGCCAACTCATCCTATGTGAAGGTAATTTTTAATTATTGTCTTTAACGTTTTCTCTGGTCATTACTGACACGTAAAGCCTGAGCTTAAGTCAGGCTTTACGTAATTTTAATATTTTCCAATATGGTTTCAAAAAATTGTACCCACTGTTCATAAATCATCACGGGGTTTGTGGGGTTTCTCATTATTTTCTACCTTCGTGAATATAGTTTATCCTATCTTATAAACCAGCAATCTTCTGTATAATCTGATTTATCTAGCACATTCATTATATAACCACTCTAACTTAGGCATCATTCAATCTCGTACGATAAACCCAAAAAACACAAAAAAACCCATATTAGGCGCTAACCTAATATGGGCTTCTTTACTCTCGCTATCTATATCATGCTTTTCATAAGCACTTTATAAAAAGACCTTATAGAGATAATTCTTCTTTAGCACGAGTTAAGTTGTGCGATACCATTGTGCTGTTAGACAATTTTGATGCTTCGTACAAGTCAGCAAGTGCAGCAGTGTCATTATGCGCTTTTAAACGTGCAACACCACGGTTGCTTAATGCGAATGACGTAAGTTGGCGAACTTTAAATCTAGGGCCATCTGCGTCTTTTAAAAGCGCGATTGCTTTAGTACAAATTGCTTCAGCTTGCGCATAATTTTTTGACTTAACATTCAGTGCACAGCTGTTAAATGATTGCTCAAGTGGCTGTGGCGCTGTTGCAGTTTCAATAACCATTAATTTGTAATCACTTGCATCAGCTACTGCAGCAGCTGAACATGTAAGTAGTGAGCTAAGAGCGATAGTTTTGATAAGTGTAAGTTTCATGGTCGTAGTCCTGTTGGTTAAGCCGTGCTTGTTGCCGACAACTGAACTTTAGTGAATTACCACAAAAACGACAAACGATTAAAACAAACCTAATAAGTGAAGAAAATTAACCTATAGACCTTAGTCTAATACGGTTAGCATTTTTCTATATATTTAAGTAGCTTACGCACCAACCCTTGTGTCTGAAATAGCTATCTTGCGTTTTA
The DNA here is from genome assembly GCF_000241185.1 of Pseudoalteromonas sp. BSi20495. Lineage (NCBI taxonomy): Bacteria > Pseudomonadati > Pseudomonadota > Gammaproteobacteria > Alteromonadales > Pseudoalteromonadaceae > Pseudoalteromonas > Pseudoalteromonas sp. BSi20495. Next base: position 1,490 of record NZ_BADY01000060.1, on the reverse strand, counting down.
GAACGTATATAATTATTTATGCTTTTATTTAGTCCGTTTTATTTTAAGCATCTTGCCTTAGCGTAATTGAATAACAATCAAAAAAATTTATACATTTAATCACATGCAATACTAAGTCACGTATTTATAATTTCGACTCTAGTAACTTTTCATCATTAATGAATTAACTGTTTTGAAACACACACTTCCCTTTTTGTTTTTATAAGAGGAAATAAAAAGCGTGTGAAATACAGCTATTTCACACGCTTTTAAAAAATTATATTTAACGGATAGTTTTGGCTACTTTACCAATACTCAAACCCTGAATTAAAATAGAAAACACCACAACCGCATAAGTGAGAGCTAATAAAATATCGCGCTCGTTCCCATCAGGTAACTGCAATACCAATGCAACCGAAATACCACCACGCAAGCCACCCCAGGTTAAAACTTTCCACGCACCTGATGGCAACTCTAATTGCTTATTAAATGTAGTGGTTGTTATACCCACAACGATTAAACGTGCGAGTAAGGCGATTAAAATTGTTAAGCCACCAGCTATAAATAAATTACTCGAAAATGCAATCATGACGACTTCAAGCCCTATGAGTACAAATAAAATGGCATTTAAAATTTCGTCAATTAGCTCCCAAAACAAATCAACGTAATGGCGTGTTTTGTCGCTCATAGCCATACTACGGCCATGATTGCCCACCATTAACCCCATCATTACCATTGCAAGTGGGCCCGACAAATGCCAATGGCTTGCCAGTGCATAGCCACCAATAACGCCCGCTAAAGTAAGTAGTACTTCTTCTTGATAACTATCAATACTTTTGAGTAAGTAATATAAAATACCACCTAATACCAAACCAAAAACAATACCGCCACCCGCTTCAACCGCCAGCGTGTGCGCTACATAATAGGTTGTAGGAATATCACCACTTGATAAAACACCCAATAAAAGCACAAAAATAACCACGCCAATACCATCGTTAAATAACGATTCACCCGCAATCACGGTTTCAATACTTTTAGGCGCACCCGCAGATTGTAAAATTCCCATTACCGCAATAGGATCGGTTGGCGAAATTAATGCACCAAACAGTAAACACCAAATAAACGCTAAATCAAAACCAAGCAAAGGAAGCACTAAATAAAGCGCGCCAGCAATAATAACTGTAGATAACAACGTACCAACACAGGCTAAAATACCTATTGGCAATTTATAGCGCCTTAAATCGCTAACATTTACGTGCAGCGCCCCAGCAAAAAGCAGCATAGAGAGCATGCCATCAAGCAAAACTTCAGTAAAATCTAACTGATCGAGCAAGCTCACTTCGTAATCTATAAGATCATCAAACCCTAAAAAGCCCAAAAATATAGCCGCAATAGAAACCACCATCGAAATAACCATTACACCAATGGTTGTTGGCAAGCCAATAAAGCGATGATTCACATAGGTGAGTAACGCCGTAATTGATAAAAATATCGCGCCAATTTCAAATATG
>NZ_BADY01000061.1:0-55867 GCF_000241185.1 Pseudoalteromonas sp. BSi20495 | reverse complement strand
TTTTTTGGCATTTATGTATTATTTAATAACACGTAAATGAGAGCCTTTTTTCTTTTCAGGCTTTTCTAGTGGTGCTTCATCAATAAATTCAGCTGATGAGTCAACACTTTCAAGCTCTGGAGCAAAGTCGTCTTCGTCCCCTAAAAACTCGTCTGCTGTAAAGACCGTACCTTCACCATTTTCACGTGCATATATTGCCAGCACTGCACCTAAGGGCACATACACTTGCATTGGCTGACCACCAAAGCGCGCGTTAAAGCTAAGTTGGGTTAGGTCTAACGAAAACTGTGTGACTGCTGATGGACTTATGTTTAAAACAATTTGTCCGTCTTGAACAAACTGTGTAGGCACTTGTACATTAGCAAACCCAGCGTCTACCACTAAATGTGGCGTGCATTCGTTATCAACTATCCAATCAAAAAAGGCACGTAATAAATAAGGACGATTAGGCGTCATTATAAACGAATCTCACGCTCAGCTTCAGTTAAAGAAGCTTGGAATGACTCACGTTCAAATAAACGGATCATGTATTCTTTAAGCTCTTTAGAACCAGCACCATTAAGCTCAATACCAAACTCTGGTAAACGCCACAGTAGTGGAGCTAAGTAACAATCTACCAAGCTAAACTCTTCACTCATAAAGTAAGGAGCTTCACTAAAGATAGGTGCTACAGCTAGTAATGCTTCTGTTAACTCTTTACGAGCTTGAGCTGCATCAGATGCATTATTGATGATTTTTTCAGCTAGGCTGTACCAATCTGTATCAATACGGTGCATCATTAAACGGCTACGACCACGCATTACCGGGTATACAGGCATTAGTGGAGGATGAGGAAAACGTTCATCAAGGTATTCCATGATGATATTTGCCTGATATAAACCAAGCTCACGGTCAATCAGTGTTGGCACTGTACCGTAAGGGTTAATTTCGTGAAGTGCTTCTGGCAGGTTATCTTTTTCAGCCAAATGAATATCTACACTTACACCTTTTTCCGCAAGTACAATTCGTACTTGGTGGCTATACATACAGTTAGCCCCAGAAAAAAGGGTCATTACAGGGCGCTTATTGGCAGCTACGGCCATGCCTACCTCCATTAAATCACTAAAACAGCAATAGGGGCTCAAGCCCCTATTGCAAAATTACCTTTAAATATGTTCAAACTTAATGAACATCTCTCCAGTATTCTTTCTTAAGCATAAATGCCAAGATAAACAGGATAATTAAAAATCCGATTACCTTAATACCTAATGCTTCCGACTCAAGACGTGAAGGTTCACCCACGTACTCAAGGAAGTTCGTTAAATCACGAGCTGCTTGGTCGTATTCATCTACGCTTAGTTCACCCGTACCATCTGTTTCAGTAGCAATAACTTTAGTCACAGTGTGACCATGCTCTTCTACTTCTTCAGTAATTGGCGTTGGCAAACCTTGCAGCTCTTGAAGAACATGAGGCATACCAACAGATGGGAAAACAATGTTATTTACACCAAACGGGCGAGATTCATCTTTATAAAACGATTTTAAGTACGTGTAAATATAATCTGGTGATTTTACACGAGCAATTAGCGTTAAATCCGGCGGAGCCGCACCAAACCATTTTGCTGCATCATCTTTTGTAATCGCGTTAGTAATATGGCTACCGACTTTAGAACCGTCAAAAATCAATTGTTCTAAACCAACCTCTGTTGGGATACCAATATCGCGAAAAGTACGTTCATAACGTTGATACTGCATTTGGTGACAACCAAGACAGTAGTTCATGAACAACTTTGCACCGCGCTGTAAAGATGGTTGATCAGTAAGGTCGTTATTCGCTTCCATTAAAGGAACCGATGGACCAGCTGCCATAACCATGTTCGGCAACAAGTTTACTGATAAAGCAAATAAACCAATAATAAGCTTTTTCATCATTTCGTTAACCTCTCTGGCAATGGCTTAGTTTTTTCGTTCTTACTGTATACAAACAACAGTACGAAGAACATAAAGTAAGTCACAGTACAGATTTGAGAAATTATCGTCTTTAGGTCTGTTTGTGGAGTTGCACCCACCCAACCTAAAAGAACGAAAGTAACAACAAAACCTGCAATGTTCCATTTATGGAAACCACAACGGTAACGAACCGATTTAACTCTACCACGGTCTACCCAAGGTAGTAACGCAAGTACAACAATCGATGCACCCATTGCTGCAACACCGATAAGCTTATCAGGGATTGCGCGTAAGATTGCATAGAATGGCGTAAAGTACCAAACTGGGAAAATGTGCTCTGGTGTTTTAAGAGGGTTAGCTGCTTCGAAGTTTGGACCTTCTAAAAAGAAGCCATTCATCGCAGGCATAAAAAACACAACCCAACAGAACAATATTAAGAAACCAACCACACCCACAATATCTTTAACTGTGTAGTAAGGGTGGAACGGTATTGCATCAACAATATCTTTTTTGTCAGTGTAATACTCATGAAATTTAAATTTAGGTTTATCTTCTTCAGCTACAGAGCCTTTCTTACGCTTAATTTCAATACCTTCGGGGTTATTTGAACCCACTTCATGCAATGCAACAATGTGTAAGAAAACTAAGATTACGATAACCAGTGGGAGTGCAATTACATGTAATGCAAAGAAGCGGTTAAGCGTTGCACCCGATATTACGTAGTCGCCACGGATCCAAAGTGTTAAGTCATCACCAATAACCGGAATTGCACCGAATAGAGAAATGATTACCTGCGCACCCCAAAATGACATTTGACCCCAAGGTAATAAGTACCCCATGAACGCTTCAGCCATTAATGCCAAGAAAATAAACATACCGAATAACCACAGTAATTCACGTGGCTTTTGGTAAGAACCGTAGATCATGCCACGGAACATGTGCATATATACAACGATGAAAAACGCTGAAGCACCTGTTGAGTGCAAGTAACGCAATAACCAGCCATATTCTACATCACGCATGATGTATTCAACCGAGGCGAATGCGCCCTCAGCAGATGGCACAAAGTTCATCGTTAACCAAATACCTGTAAGAATTTGGTTTACTAGTACCAGCATGGCTAGTGAGCCAAAAAAGTACCAGAAGTTAAAGTTTTTAGGTGCTGGATACTGTGCAATGTGCATATTCCAAACACGTGTCATTGGGATTCGGTCGTCTATCCAACCAATAATCTTACCAAACATTAGACTACCCCTCTTTCTTCGCCCACTAAAATAGTGGTTTCATCTAGAAAAGTATAAGGTGGTATTTCTAAGTTTAATGGTGCAGGTACCGATTGAAAAACTCGGCCAGCCATATCAAATTTAGAACCGTGGCATGGGCAGTAGAAACCATCGTCAGTCCCTTCTACTTTTTCGCCAAAGTTACCTTGTAAAAAGCCAGGAGAACACCCTAAATGCGTACAAATACCTACAGCCAAAAATATTTCTGGGCGTAATGAACGGTAATCATTTGTTGATGATTCTAATTGTTGTGGCTCTTGCGATTGTGGATCACGAAGTTGACCTTCATGTTCTTTCATCTGCTCAAGCATTTTTGGGGTACGTGATACAACCCATACAGGTTTACCACGCCACTCGACACGTATTAATTGTCCCGGCTCAAGTTTGCTGATATCTACTTCCACAGGCGCACCCGCAGATTTAGCTCGCTCACTTGGATTCCAAGACGCAATAAAAGGAACAGCAGCCCCAGCCGCACCAACACCACCAACAACAGAGGTAGCTATGGTTAAAAAGCGACGTCGGCCATTGTCTACAGGCGCATTGCTCATCCACTTATCTCCACTTACGATTCTCAACACTTGCTATATTGAGAACATCAGTTACAGCAGGTTAATTATTCGAAATTTTTAAAATAGAAACGATCATAATTAAAACCCTTGATTAAAACAAGGTTATTCACAGCCTCATGCTCTAACACACCTAACTTCACCTAGGATTCAGTAAGCCAGTTTGAGTATAGGGCCGAATAGTCATAATACCGTTTCTGTAAAAACTATGTACTGACCAAGATCAACGTCACTAAGCAAAAACTCTAAAACGGTGCGTAGTGTCGTAAAACTCGATCGTTTTACTTCCATGCCAATTGTAGCAAAAAATTCCACCAATTAACTGATGGATTTAAACTAATTACGATAATTATTTAACTTTTTTGCAGCTATCTGAGTATTTTTTAACTTTCGTTTATTAAATACGCTGTTATTGAGGAGTTTGATCAATACAAGTAACTGTAATTATTAAGCCTAGGCACGATAACGAGTCAATTTAGGCATATCTTTCATTGTTGGAATTACTATTTTTAAAAACAAAAAACCCAGCATAAGCTGGGTTTTGAATTTTTGATAACGTATAGATTAACGTTTTGAGAACTGTGGACGCTTACGCGCTTTCTTAAGACCCACTTTCTTACGTTCAACTTTACGTGCATCACGAGTAACGAAACCTGCTTTACGAAGTTGTGGACGTAATGACTCGTCAAACTCCATAAGTGCACGAGTAATACCGTGACGGATAGCACCAGCTTGACCAGTTGTACCACCACCAGAAACGGTGATGAAAAGATCAAATTTTTCAGTCATATCAACTAGCTCAAGAGCTTGATGAACAACCATGCGTGCTGTTTCGCGACCAAAGTACTCTTCTAAAGAGCGCTTGTTGATTACGATGTTACCAGTGCCTGGGCGTAAGAATACGCGAGCACTTGAACTTTTACGACGACCTGTACCGTAGTATTGATTTGCCATGATGGTGCTCCTTAAATGTCTAGAACCTGAGGCTGTTGTGCAGCATGGTTGTGCTCAGTACCTGTGTAAACTTTAAGTTTACGGTACATAGCGCGGCCTAAAGGACCACGTGGCAACATGCCCTTAACAGCCTTCTCGATGATCATTTCAGGCTTTGCAGCTTGAAGTTTATCAAAAGTAGTAGACTTAAGACCACCTGGAAAACCAGAGTGTGAATAGTACACTTTGTTTTTGAATTTGTTACCAGTTACAGTAACTTTTTCAGCGTTGATAACGATGATATAATCACCAGTATCTACGTGCGGTGTATATTCAACCTTATGCTTACCGCGTAGGCGATGAGCGATTTCAGTAGCGATGCGACCTAAAGTTTTACCTTCAGCGTCAACTACGTACCAGTCACGTTTTACTGTTTCTGGTTTAGCAACAAACGTTTTCATTTATAAAAATCCAATGTTTTTCAATTAAAACCACAAGTAGTTAATATTAACTACTGCTCTAAGTTTGCTACAACCCCTTCGAGTTTTAGACTTTTGCGCCGCTCACAAGTGGCTAGACTATATGATGGCATAGAACGCAACGTGGCAGACGCGGGAGTATACCAGCACTTAAAACACATTGCTACTCGCCGGTTGTTTTTTCCACAAGAAATTTTAGAAATAAGAAGTACTATATATGTACCTCTTATTTTTAAGCGTTGGCCTATTACACATTTGCCTACTTACTTTAAACTAAATGCTCTTTAGCTAAATACTCTAAAGACTGCATTTCTTGCAAACGGCTTATACAACGCTTAAATTCAAAATTAAGGTTACCTTGAGTATAAAGGTCGGTGATCGGCTTCTCAGCTGAAATTATTAAAGTTACGTGGCGCTCATAAAATTCATCAACTAAAGCAATAAAGCGTCTTGCAGCATCATCGTTAGTTTGCCCAAGCTGTTTCACGTTAGAAATAATAACCGTATTGTATAGGCGACTAATCTCCATGTAATCGACTTGGCTTCGCGCTGTTTCGCACAATTCACTAAACTCAAACATCACAACACATTTAGCTACTTTGCGCGTTTTGATTAAACGCCCTTCTATCTCTATAGGCTCATCTAATTGGCCAGGCTCTGAGGAAAGTTTATCGAAGTAATCAAATAGGTTTTTATCTGCTTGTTCGTCAAGCGGGCTATGAAAAATTTCGGCTTGTTCTAGCGTACGTAATCGGTAATCGACACCTGAGTCTACATTTACTATTTCTGTATTGAGTTTAACCAACTCAATAGCTGGTACAAAACGCGCACGTTGTAAACCGTTTCTATAAAGATCATCAGGTACTATATTTGACGTTGCAACAAGTACAATACCGCGTGCAAATAATGCCTCCATTAAACCGCCTAACAGCATGGCATCTGTAATGTCTTGAACAAAAAATTCATCAAAGCAAATTATGTCTGTTTCAGCTTTTAAAATATCCGCGACTTTTTCTAATGGGTTTACAGTATTGTTTAGCTTTTTAAGTTCATCGTGTACGCGATGCATAAAACGATGAAAATGTACGCGCATCTTCCGCGTGCCTGGTAAGGCTTCATAAAAAGTATCAACTAAATAAGTTTTACCACGCCCTACTCCTCCCCAGAAATATAAACCTTTTATAGGCGCTGGCTCATCTTTATTAAAAAGCTTGGCAAAAAAGCTTTTTGATTTTATTTTGTTCTGGGTTAAATCGTCATATAAACGCTGTAAATGGCGCACTGCATTTTCTTGTGCTACATCATGTACAAAGTCATCTCGCTTCAAATCTTGTTGGTATGTTTGCCAAGGAGTCATATCTATTTACAGTTAAAATGCAGTTTAATTTGCAAAGCATATTAACACGCATCATTACTCGGGGTATATTACACTTAGTATGATTTATAATTGAATCAAGCATTCGTTAGTTATTTTCCCAAAGGGGTAGATTTATGGGCACAGTCACGTGGGTAGGTTTAATTGTTATTGTTGCTGTTATAGCTTTTTTTATTGGTGCATTTGTCACTAAAAAACAATTTAAACAGGATGAGCTGGAAAAACAGGCAGAGCAAGCTAAAAATGCGTTAGAGCAATATCGTCAAGATGTAGCCGATCATTTAGCGAGTACAGGCAAGCTTGTAAATAAAATGAAAGAGAATTACGATCAACTACTTAGCCATGTTGAAGAAACCAATCAACTGCTGCTAGAGGATCGGAAGCAAACACCAGCTGAACCTTTCTTTTCAAAAGAAACTACTGAGCAATTACAAGCATCGATAAAAGAGCGCCGATGCGATCGCTCATCAGCAAAAGCACAACCTGCTGATTATGTTTCAGGCGAATCAGGTTTATTTGCAGGACAAAATAAAGTTTCAGAACATTCTAAAGCATCTTGATGAACTTTTTTTTAACCCCATAGTCTTTAGATATAACAGCTTTGTTGTTTTATCTTACTGATAAATTAAAAAGGGCTGCTTATGCAGCCCTTTTTAATTTTTTGCTTTTCTCGAAGTGGAGTAAACCCAGACTATGAAAATGAAATTATCACTTATCAGCGCAGCTATTCTTTCTACTAGCCTTTTATTAAGCCCGGTAGCGTCTTATGCAAAAATACCGGTTGCCGTAAATGGCCAGCAGTTGCCAACACTTGCCCCAATGCTCGAAAAAATTACTCCAGGCGTTGTAAGCATTCAAGTTTCAGGCTCAAAAGAAGTGCGTCGCCGTGCGGATCCACTTGAATACTTTTTCGGACAGCAACAGCCCCGAAGCCAAAAACGTCAATTTAGCGGTTTAGGCTCTGGCGTTATTATTAATGCTGATGAAGGTTATGTAGTAACTAATAACCATGTAATTCAAGATGCAGAAAAAATGGTTGTTACTCTTGAAGACGGCCGTGAGTTTGAAGCGATTAAAATTGGGACTGATAAAGAATCCGACATTGCGCTTTTACAAATCGACGCTGATGATTTAACTGAAGTAAAACTAGCAAACTCAGATAATTTGCGCGTGGGTGACTTTGCCGTTGCTATCGGTAATCCGTTTGGCCTTAGCCACACTGTTACATCAGGGATTGTGAGTGCACTTGGTCGCAGTGGTTTAAACATTGAAGGCTACGAAGATTTCATTCAAACCGACGCAGCGATTAACCAAGGTAACTCAGGCGGTGCTTTAGTTAACTTAAATGGTGAATTAATAGGGATTAACACTGCTATTTTAGGGGCTTCAGGCGGTAATGTTGGTATTGGTTTTGCTATCCCGTCTAACATGATGAAAAACCTAGTAGATCAAATTATTGAACACGGTGAAGTACGTCGTGGCTCACTTGGTATTTCTGGGCGCCCACTTGATGCAGGTCTAGCTAAAGCACAGCAACTTGACGTCAAACAAGGTGCCTACGTTATGCAAGTAATGGATGACACCGCTGCAAGTAAAGCAGGAATCAAAGCCGGTGATGTTATTGTAAGTATTAATGGCGGTGATATTAGCGGCTTCCATGAATTACGAAGCAAAATAGCAACCTTGGGTGAAGGTAGAGAAATCAAGCTCGGCATTTATCGTGACGGAAAAATTAAAACAGTTAAAGTTACACTCGATGGTGCATCAGGTGTTACGGCAACAGGGGAAGAGCTACACCCTGCTTTTCAAGGTGCTACGCTTGAAAACGTGCAAAAAAATAGTAATAAAGGTATTGAAGTTACCTCTGTAGATCCTCGTTCACCTTCTGCCCGTGTTGGTCTTGAAGAGGGTGACATTATAATGCAGGTAAACCGTCAACGCGTAGAAACAATTCGTGATATGAATAAGATCATCGATGACACAAAAGGCAATATAGTGCTTGGCGTGAAACGTGGCCGTGAATCTATATTTATCTTAATTCAGTAATAAATATTGCTATAAATGAAATAAAAGTAACAGTGGCACTTGCCGCTGTTATTTTTTTTATGCCATCATAAAGAAATTACTTCCTTATAATAAGAATCCCGTGCTGAAACTAATAAAATTTATTCTCCCGCCATTATTTGCAGGGCTTAGCATTGCTTTTTTAGTGGTTTTTTTCAGCCCTAATATGCGAGCTTCTCTATTACCGAACGTACCTCTTGCGAGTGCAATGAGTACTAGCCATTTAAGTTTCTCAGATGCTGTTAAACGTGCAGCTCCCTCCGTAGTGACTATTTTTTCTGAGAGCATTTCGAAAGAGCCTCGTTATAAAAGACAAAATACCGTACAAGAATTAGGCTCTGGTGTGATTATGTCGCAAGATGGCTACATTCTTACTAACTATCATGTAGTGAATAATGCAGATCAAATTATGGTTATTCTGACAGACGGCAGGCGCTTTTTTGATGTCCAACTAATCGGCTTTGATACGATTACTGATCTTGCATTACTTAAAATAAACGCAGACCACCTTCCCGTTATTCCTATAAGCGATAGCTATACGTCGAGTGTAGGTGATGTAGTACTAGCCATAGGTAACCCACTTAATTTAGGACAGACAATTACCCAAGGTATTATTAGCGCTACTGGTAAGCAAAAAATCACAGACAGCCCTTATAATAACTTATTACAAATGGATGCCGCTATTAATGTAGGAAATTCAGGGGGCGCATTAGTTAATTCTAACGGTGATTTAGTTGGTATCACTTCAGCCCAATTTAAAACGCGTGAAAATTTAAACATACAGGGAATATTTTTTGCTGTGCCGTATTCACTTGCTAAAAAAGTAATGGGAAAATTGATTCGACATGGTCGTGTAGTTAGAGGCTACCTTGGTTTTGAAGGCACCGCAGTAGACAGCACAGGTAAAGAAGTTAACGATAGCCTAACTCCTGTTTCAGGTATGCGAATTACGAACTTAGATCCCTTAGGCCCAGCTTGGCAAGCAGGTATTGAAGAACAAGATATCGTTATTAAAATTGCAGGGCTTTCCGTAGCCAATCCGCAAAAAGTACTTGAAAAAATAGGCAATACAGAACCTGGGAAAGAAATAGAGTTTGAGCTTTATCGAAATGGCAAAATAGAAAAAATCATGGTGATGGTCGCAGAGCTTGAAACAAAACTATAACTACTAATTGTAGGTCGGTGTGTATTTACATATCCGACCTACATATATTAGGCGCTTTTAACTGCTTCTACGTTTAATATTAGCACCTAATGCACTGAGCTTATCTTCAATGCGCTGATACCCTCTGTCAACGTGATAAATACGGTCAACAACGGTTTCACCTTGCGCGACTATACCTGTTAAAATTAGACTCGCTGAAGCACGTAAGTCAGTTGCCATAACTTGCGCACCGCTTAGGCTTTTGGTTTCACCACAAATAGCCGTGTTGCCCTCAAGACGAATATTAGCACCCATGCGCTGTAACTCAGGCACATGCATAAAACGGTTTTCAAAAATCGTTTCTGTAATCGTTGCACTGCCATTTGCCACAACATTCAATGCTGTAAATTGAGCTTGCATATCAGTAGGAAAACCAGGATGTGGAGCGGTTTTAATATTAACAGCTTTAAGCTCTCGGCCACGCATATCTAAGTAAATACTGTCATCATGCACCTCAAGTAATGCATTCGTTGCACGCAGCTTTTCAATCACAGGTTCAAGTGAATGGAAATCAGTATTCTTACAAAGTACCTCACCGCCAGCCATTGCAGCCGCCACTAAAAATGTACCTGTTTCAATTCTATCTGGCAAAATACTATGCTCACAACCCGCCAAGCGCTCAACACCTTCTACTTCGATACGGCTAGTACCTGCACCAGTGATTTTAGCACCCATTGCAATTAAACAATTAGCTAAATCGATAATTTCAGGCTCACGCGCGGCATTATCAAGTATGGTTTTTCCATCAGCAAGCGCTGCTGCCATCAGTAAATTTTCAGTAGCACCAACACTAACCATCTCCATAAAGATTTCAGCGCCTTTTAAGCGACCATTTACCTTGGCATTAATATAACCATTTTCAACGCTTATTTGTGCGCCTAAGCGCTCTAAACCTTGAATATGGATATCAACAGGACGAGCACCAATAGCACAACCACCTGGTAATGAAACCTGAGCTTCACCAAAGCGTGCCACTAAAGGGCCTAGTGCAAGCACAGAAGCACGCATTTGTTTAACGAGCTCGTAAGGGGCAAGCGTCTGATTTACCGTTGCGCCATCAATAATAAGTGTGTCGCCTTGCCAATTAACATCTGCACCTAAAGTTTTTAATAGTGCTTCGGTGGTAACAATGTCACGTAAACGTGGAACATTAGTAAATGTACTTTTACCATCAGCAAGTAAAGCAGCAAACAAAATAGGAAGCGCTGCATTTTTAGCACCAGAAATAGTAACTTCACCAGCAAGTGAAGTGCCACCTTGAATTACAAATTGATCCATTTAGGAGGCCTTACTTATTGCGGTAAAATAAATTTTTGTTCACGTTTCCACTCTGTTGGAGTGAAAGCGCGAATAGAAACTGCGTGAATTGTGCCATCTGAAATTGTATTCATCAACGGACCATAAACTAGCTGTTGCTTTTTAACACGGCTTAAACCGTCAAAGCATTCACCAACTGCAATTACTTCATAATGACTACCATTAGCTTTTACATGCACTTCAGCTAATTGAAGTTCATCGCGTAATAATGTTTCGACTTGGCTAGTTTCCATAACTCTCACTCAAATAGGGTTGTAACTTGACCCAACTGCATTAAATTTTGCAATTGTTCAGGTGGATTTTGCAATTCAAGACGAATGCCTTGCTGCTTAAATTCTGCAAAAGAGTGAATTAACCAAGCTAAGCCCGCTGTGTCAACCCTTGATACCTCACTAAGGTCAAAATAAGTGGTTTTATGCTTAGTTATTAACTTATCGTTCAAAAGCCGTTCATTACTAATGGAATTTCGAGTAAGTTCACCACTTACTCGAAACTGCTGTTCATCAACTTGGCTAATTGCCAATTTAGTCATTCGAGCTACTGCCTCTAAATTGAACAGGTAACTTACTCTTTTGCTCTAAAAGGTTGCTTACATTGTCAATACCTTGCTGACGTAAAATACCTTGTAGTTCGCTTTGTTTGGCGTCTAATAAACTAATACCTTCAGCAATCATATCGTAAGCTCGCCATTCACCATCGCGATCTTCACGAACTTTAAAGTCTATTCTGATATCAGGTTTACCATCTTCAAGAATTTTAGTTTTAACAACAACGACATCTTTACCTTTAAATGGTTGCTCAGCACCAAACTCAACTTTTTGATTTGTATATTGTGTAAATACACCAGCGTAAGTGGCAACTAAATATTCTCTAAATACACCAATAAAGCGCTGAATATCTTTAATCGCTTGGGCTTTTTCAGCTTCATCTGTAATTGCTCGTACTTTAGATACTTCACTACCTAACACGCGAAGTGCTGCATATTTGTAGTCAATATAAGGCATTAATTCTTCTTCAACAATGACACGAAGATGCTCTTGATTTTTAATGATTAATGGCTGATCTTTTTTGATACGTGCAAACGTATTGTCCGCTACTTGACGCACCATTTTGTTTGGATCATTTAGTTTAACATCTGCAGCACTTACGCTTTGAGTTAGCGTCATTGTGCTAATTGCTACAATAGCTAGAAACTTTTTCAACATAATAATTACTCACTACCTTGGTTGAATAAAAACTGCCCAATTAACTCTTCAAGTACAATGGCAGACTTAGTATCAGTGATTGAATCACCGTCACCTAACGCTTTACTGTCTACACCAAATAAATCATCAATTGCTTCGTCTTGCTTATTTTCGGTTACGACTTGACCTAAACAGCGTTGCTCTGCTGAATTAGGAGAAATAACAGGGTGGATACCTAGATACTGCTCACCTAAAATACCCGATGTTAAAATTGAAATTGAGCTCGTGTCTGAAAAACGACATAAATACTGTGCATCAATGGTCATATTAACCACTGGCAAGAACTCCTGTGGATGAACATAAATTGACTCTACTCGACCAATAACGACTCCGCCCACTTTTACTGGTGCACGTGCCTTTAATGACCCTATGTTTTCAAATTTAGCATTAAGTGTGTACGTCTCGCCTGAGCCGCTAATACCTGAATTGGCGACTTTAAGCGCAAGCATAGCAAACGCTAAAATTCCTAACGCCACAAAAAAACCAACTAAAATTTCTAATTTCCGTGAATTCATTATCTATACCCTATTAGCTGGTAAACATTACCGCTGTCAAAATAAAGTCAAACCCTAAAACCGCCAATGACGAATGAACAACCGTTTCGGTGGTTGCTTTACTGATCCCTTCAGAGGTCGGCACACAGTCATACCCTTTATAAAGTGCTATCCAAGTCACCACAATGGCGAATACAAAGCTCTTAATAATACCGTTTAGTATGTCTTGCTGAAACGATACTTGTGATTGCATAATTGACCAAAAACTACCCGTATCAACACCAAGCCAATCAACTCCAACTAAATGAGCACCAATAATTGCCACTGCTGAAAATATCACCGCTAGTAACGGCATACTTATAAAGCCTGCCCAAAAGCGCGGTGCAATAATTCGTTTTAGTGGATCAATTGCCATCATTTCTAATGATGATAACTGTTCTGTTGCTTTCATTAAGCCTATTTCTGCAGTAAGCGCACTGCCCGCTCGCCCTGCAAATAATAACGCTGTAACAACAGGCCCGAGTTCTCGTAATAAACTTAATGCCACTAATGGCCCTAAACTATCCTCTGCACCATATCCAACTAACACCGTATAACCTTGTAATGCCAAGACCATACCGATAAATAAACCTGACACCATAATAATGAGCAAAGATTGCGAACCCACCATGTAGAGCTGACGAATAAGTAGAGGTGTACCCTTTTTAAAGTTAGGTACATTTACAAGTGCGCCAAAAAGCATATAAGTTGAGCGACCCAGAGCCGCAAAACGACCTAGCGTCTTATGCCCTAATTTTTGAAATAAATCCAACATTATGCTTTTTCTCCAAGCAACTCATCTGCATATGTTTGAGCTGGAAAATGAAAAGGCACGGGACCATCAGACAAACCTTTTAAAAACTGTTGCACTAAAGGAGACTCATGATTGCGCATTTCGTCAGGTGTTCCACAACCAATTACACCCTGATCAGCGATAATAATAACGTGGTCAGCAATACTCATTACCTCGTTAACATCATGGGTTACAATTAAAGAAGATAAACCAAGCACTTCGTTGAGTGACTTAATTAATTTAACCAACACCCCCATAGAAATAGGATCTTGGCCTGCAAATGGTTCATCGTACATTATAAGTTCAGGGTCGAGCGCAATAGCACGTGCCAGAGCTGCGCGCCTAGCCATACCTCCCGATAATTCAGAAGGCATTAAATCTTTCGCTCCGCGTAGCCCAACAGCTTGCAATTTCATTAGCACAACCAACCGAATTAGGTCTTCACTCAACTCAGTGTGCTCCCTAATTGGGAACGCTATATTATCGAATACCGACATATCAGTAAACAACGCACCACTTTGAAAAAGCATACTCATTTTAGTTCGCGCTTCGTAGAGTTCTTTGCGCGACATATTTGGGATACTACCACCTTCAAATAAAATATCACCGGAGTCAGGCTTAAGTTGACCGCCAATTAAACGCAACATGGTCGTTTTACCAATTCCGCTTGGCCCCATAATCGCAGTGATTTTACCTTTAGGAACGCTAAAGCTCATATTTTTATATATGCTTCTATCGCCTCTCGAAAAGCTAACATCCTTGACTTCTACTATTGATTGCGACAAGTCGCTCTCCATAACAATATTCACTAGTGCACCTATTTTAAAGCTTTTTTAACCAAGATGGAAAAAACAATTCGTAAGATTTTGTAATACACTTGCAAAAAGGAGTATAAGACTCGTTTATAACGGCTTAACTGCAGCTTAAGGTGCTGATATAAGCGCCTTAAAATATTATTCAACAAGTTATTGTAATTAGAGTTGACCTGACTCTTTTATTTATACTTTCACCTTTGCTTTTGTTACTATTCGCGCCATCTGTATTTTGAATAACTGGCTTAATATAATGGTTACCTCGTTTGTTATTTTAATTCTTGGTTTTGCGGCTCTTGTTTGGAGTGCAGACAGGTTTGTTTATGGCGCAGCGGCACTTGCAAAAAACTTTGGCGTACCAACCCTAATTGTAGGCTTAACTGTTGTGGCAATGGGTTCGTCAGCCCCAGAGATGATGGTTTCCGCTTCTGCAGCGCTCGCAAATAAAACAGATACTGCAGTTGGTAACGCTGTCGGTTCAAACATAACAAACATTCTACTTGTGTTAGGTATTACAGCGTTATTTAGACCTCTGTCTGTATCTTCAAGTACATTAAAACGCGAAATGCCACTGGTCTTGCTGATATCATTCGCTACCTGGTATATTTTTTCAGACAATTATTTTTCATTAGCCGAAGGTATCGCCTTACTTATTGGCTTTATCGTGTTTATAGGCGGTTTGATTATTATTTCACTGCGCGCAAAAAACCAAGATGACCCATTTATAACAGAAGCCTGTGACGACGTACCTAACGATGTACCAACTAAAAAAGCGGTATTTTGGTTAGTTATTGGCATGGTTCTACTCCCTGTTAGCTCACATTTTTTAATTGGTTCCGCAGTCGACATAGCTAAATACTTTGGCCTAAGCGATCTAGTCATTGGCTTAACTATTATTGCCATTGGCACGAGCTTACCGGAGCTTGCAGCTTCAATTGCCGGTGTATTAAAAAATGAAGATGATTTAGCTCTAGGCAATATTGTTGGTTCAAACATTTTTAATATATTGGCTGTGTTACCGCTCGCAGGTATTATTAATCCATCCATTATCGATCCGTCAGTAGCGAGTCGAGATATACTCATTATGATTGGTGCAACATTTGCTCTTATCATCATGTCATTGAACTTTAGAGGCACCCAACGCATCAATAGAATGGAAGGTGGCTTATTGCTTATCGCATTTTTGGGCTACCAAGGGTATATTTTTAGTCAAGTAGGGTAAATAATGACGACGCTGAACTTTATCGAACAGGGTCTTCGTGTTCTCAATATTGAACGCCAAGCACTTAATGACATAGCGCAATATGTAGATGAAAATTTTCATCAAGCATGCCAATTAATGTTTGACTGCGAAGGTCGAATTATTGTTATTGGCATGGGTAAATCAGGCCATATAGGTAATAAAATTGCAGCAACACTTGCAAGTACAGGAAGCCCTGCCTTTTTTGTACACCCAGGCGAAGCTAGCCATGGCGATTTAGGAATGATCACCAAAAACGATGTTGTCATGCTTATTTCAAACTCAGGTGAGACGAGTGAAGTTTTAAATATTATCCCTGTTTTAAAACGCCTTGGCGCAAAAATAATCGCCATGACAGGCAATACTAAATCGACCATGGCAACACATGCAAATGTACATGTATGCATTAAAGTAGAAAAAGAAGCATGCTCTTTAGGGTTAGCACCAACGGCGAGCACTACAGCGACTCTTGCTATGGGCGATGCGATGGCAGTGGCTCTGTTAGAAGCTCGTGGTTTTACCGCCGATGATTTTGCGCTTTCTCACCCTGGGGGCAGTTTAGGCAAACGATTATTACTAATCTTAAAAGATGTTATGCACAGCGGCGCAAATACACCTATTATTAGCGTCTCACAAACCGTAAAAGATGCACTTATTGAAATGTCAGCCAAAGGCCTTGGTATGACAGCCATTGTTGATAAAAGTAATCAGCTAGTGGGATTATTTACCGACGGTGATTTACGCCGTATTTTAGAGCAAAGACTAGATATTCATACAACACAAATAGACCTTGTTATGACTAGGTCATGCACAACAGCTACACAAGATATTTTAGCTGCTGAAGCGCTTAATATAATGGAACACAAACGTATAAATGGCTTGATTGTTGTTAATGAGCAAAACCAGCCTATTGGCGCACTAAATATGCAAGACTTATTAAAAGCAGGAGTATTATAAATGCAATTTGAAGAACTCTATCAACCGCTGAGTGCTGATGCAAAAGCACGTGCTAAAAAAGTAAAATTACTTATATGCGATATTGATGGTGTATTTTCTGATGGCCGAATTTATCTTGGCAATCAAGGTGAAGAGCTCAAAGCATTTAATACAAAAGATGGTTTTGGCATTAAAGCGCTTATAAACAGTGGCTTTGAAGTGGCTGTTATTACTGGTCGCCATTCGCAGATAGTGCAACAACGTATGACCAGTTTAACAGTACAACATATTTATCAAGGTCAAGAAAACAAGCTTATTGCTTACGAAGAGCTAAAAAACAAGCTTCACCTAAGTGATGATCAAATTGCCTACATTGGTGATGATGGCCCCGATATGCCGGTAATGGAATTAGTCGGGTTTGCCGTTGCAGTTAACGATGCTCACCCACTAATCAAGCGTTTATCACATTACACGACACAGATGCTGGGTGGTTTTGGCGCAGTGAGAGAACTAACCGACTTACTTATGCTAGAGAACGACAAACCACTTACTAGCAAAGGTACTAGTTCATGAATACAGCGCGCATAATTTTAAGCGTTTTATTCATCAGCTGTATGGTTTGGCTTTGGTACCCTTATTTTACACAAACAAATATGACAGCTCAGGTTGAAGCTGAAGTTATCGCTAAGCCTGATTATATTGCTATTGAGCTAAAACAAACGGCCTATGATGAAAATGGTAAAATTAATCATAAAGTTACAGCTGCTAAAATGGAGTTATATCAACAGCTAGGCTTTACCTTTTTTGAAAAGCCCATTTTCACCTTATATAACGAAAAACAAACATGGCGAATAAATGCAGACGAAGCAACGTTATATGAAGGAAAACAATTAATTTTAGAAGGTAACGTGGTTGCCAATAATCTTACTGATAATGCAATGATAGACAAGATTAATGCGGATAATATTCAAGTAGATATAAAACTACTCACGATGCGTTCAGAGCAACCCGTTATTGTTACGGGACCCAATTTAAAGATCACCGGTAAAGGCCTTGAAGCCGATTTAAAAACTGAAGTGATAAAACTTATTAACCATACGCGAACTATATATTATGACCAATAAAATTTCAAAAATACTTATTATTCCGACACTTATACTAGCTTTCAACCTTAGCGCTGCTGAACAAGCGATTCAACCTGCAGCGAATCAAATATCAATAAGTGCCGACAAACAAGAAGGCCAATTAAAAGAAAACGTCGGAATTTTTGAAAAAAATGTTGAGATTATTCACGGCAACCGTCGTATTACAGCCGACCGTTTAGAAGTACATAAACGTGATGAATTAGGCGATAATAAACAGCTACTAATTGCAACTGGTAGCCCTGCATATTTCGAAGAAAAACAAACTGATGGCACTATAATGAGCGCCAGCGCAAACGAAGTTCGTTATGATGTAGCTAAACGATTTTTAACCCTTATTGGCGATGCACAAGTATCGCAAGCGGGTCAAAAAATAAATGCCAAGAGTATTACTTACGATATGCAACAGCAATTAATTAGCGCTGAAAAAGACGAAAACTCAACCGATCGTGTGCATACTATTTTAGTACCTATTGAGACTAAAAAAGAAAAAAACGATAAAGGTCAGCCATGAGTACATTAAAAGCAGAACTATTAGCTAAAAGTTATAAAGGCCGTGAAGTTGTAAAAAATGTAGGTTTGGAAGTAAAGGCTGGCAGCATAGTCGGGTTACTTGGCCCTAATGGTGCAGGTAAAACCACAACGTTTTATATGATTGTAGGCCTTGTACCTAGTGATAAAGGCAAGATTTCTATCGACGATAACGATATTACTCTTTTACCTATGCATAGTCGTGCTAGATTAGGCATTGGTTACTTACCCCAAGAATCATCAATTTTTAGAAAGCTTACTGTTTATCAAAATTTAATGGCTATTTTAGAAACACGTAAAGAGCTAAATAAGCAAGCAAGAGAAGACACACTTAACAATTTATTAGATGAATTTAGTATTCAGCACATTCGTGATAGCCAAGGTATGGCATTATCAGGAGGCGAGCGTCGCCGAGTTGAAATAGCGCGAGCACTAGCCGCTGATCCTAAATTTATATTGCTTGATGAGCCTTTTGCTGGTGTTGACCCTATTTCAGTGTTAGATATAAAGAAAATAATAGAACATCTTAAAAATCGTGGTATTGGTGTGTTAATTACCGACCATAATGTAAGAGAAACTCTTGATGTTTGCGAAAAAGCCTACATAGTTTCTCATGGTGAGTTAATTGCATCAGGCACTCCAGAACACGTATTAAACGATAAAACAGTACGTGATGTTTATTTAGGCGAGCAATTTAGGCTGTAACATTTACGCCATGTCTTTAAGCATCTGCTAGTATTAATTATAACAACATAAAAGGATTGTTAGAGATACATGAGGCAATCATTACAGCTGCGCATGGGCCAGCAACTTACAATGACTCCACAGCTGCAACAAGCAATTCGCCTGTTGCAACTCAGTACATTGGATCTCCAGCAAGAAATACAAGAAGCACTCGACAGCAACCCCCTATTAGAGGTTGAAGAACAAGATTACGCCGAAGATTCTGCTGGTAAAAACGAGCAAAAAGCAGATAACGACGATGTCACTGTTAGCGCAAATGCTGATGATGTTCCGAGCGAATATGAGCAAGACAGTGGTGAAGCACTTGCTAAAGATACGCTAAGTGATGAAATGGCTATGGATGTTAGTTGGGATGAATATATGAGCGCAGCCCCAGCGTCATCATCAGGACCAATGCCTGAAGATGAATCTATATACCAAGGCTCCTCGACTGAAACGCTCCACGAATACCTAATGTGGCAACTACAACTGACTCCCTTTAGTCCTACCGATGAAGCGATTGCGATTGCGATTGTTGAAGCCGTCGATGATTCGGGTATTTTAACGCTAAGCTGCGAAGAAATTTTAGAAAGTTTTAATCAAGAGAACGAAGAAGACAACGAAGTTGAACTTGACGAAATAGAAGCTGTTTTAAAACGAATTCAATTGTTTGACCCTGTTGGTATTGCAGCACGTAGTTTACAAGAATGCTTATGTATTCAGCTGAACCAATACGATAAAGAAACACCCTATATTAATGAAACAAAAATGATTTTAACCGAGCACATTGATCTATTAGCTGCTCGCGACTATCGTACATTAATGAAAAAAACAAAGCTCAAAGAAGAAGAGCTTAAAGAAATAATGACTTTAATACATACTCTTAGCCCAAAACCGGCGGATACTATAGTTAGAGAAGAATCTGAGTATGTAATTCCTGATGTATCGGTGAAAAAAATAAAAGGTCGCTGGGTTGTTGAACTAAACCCAGATAGCATGCCTAAAATCAGAGTCAACAGCCAATATGCAGCAATGTCACGCACCGTTAAATCAAGTGGTGATAGCCAGTTTATTCGCTCGCATCTACAAGAAGCTAAATGGTTTATTAAAAGTTTAGAAAGTAGAAACGATACACTATTAAAAGTAACTAATTGTATTGTTAAGCAACAACAAGGTTTTTTTGAGCATGGCCCAGAAGCCATGAAACCAATGGTTTTAAATGATGTAGCAGAAATGGTCGAAATGCACGAATCAACTATTTCACGCGTAACAACTCAAAAATATATGCATACACCTCGCGGTATTTTTGAGCTTAAATATTTTTTCTCAAGCCATGTAAGTACTGAAAATGGAGGCGAATGCTCATCAACAGCAATACGCGCTCTCATTAAAAAATTAATCGCAGCAGAAAACTCAGCAAAACCATTGAGTGATAGTAAAATTGCAGATATATTAGCTGAGCAAGGAATAAAAGTAGCGAGACGTACAATCGCAAAGTATCGCGAATCTCTAGCTATTCCACCGTCAAATCAGCGAAAAAGTTTGATTTAAGACGCTAAACAAAGAGGGTAATGCTTATGCAACTAAA
This sequence comes from Pseudoalteromonas sp. BSi20495, assembly GCF_000241185.1. NCBI lineage: Bacteria > Pseudomonadati > Pseudomonadota > Gammaproteobacteria > Alteromonadales > Pseudoalteromonadaceae > Pseudoalteromonas > Pseudoalteromonas sp. BSi20495. The sequence continues at coordinate 35,172 of NZ_BADY01000061.1, read as the reverse complement.
CTTAACTGGTCGTCACGTAGAAGTAACTGATTCATTAAGAGATTATGTAAATACCAAATTTGCGAAGCTAGAAAGACACTCAGATCATATTAATAATGTTCATGTCATTCTTGATATAGAAAAATTAAACCAAAAAGCTGAGGCAACGATTCATGTAAGTGGAGCTGAGTTATTTGCCTCTACTGAACATCAAGATATGTACGCCGCCATTGACTCGCTGATTGACAAGCTCGATCGCCAAGTTATTAAACACAAAGAGAAGCTTGCTCGACACTAATATTATGAAATTAAGTTCACTTATATGCCAGGACTGCAGCAGAGCTGCGGTCCTTTTTAATAGTAAAAAAAGAATTTTAGAGTTCATCAGTCAACTTGCTCATGACAAGCTCCCATATCTTTCTCAACAAGATATTCTCAGCGCCTTAATGAATAGAGAAAAACTGGGAAGCACTGGTATAGGAAGAGGCATTGCAATCCCTCATGGGCGAATGAGCGGCGCAGAAGAGCCCTTAGCACTCGTATTAGTAAGCGAAACACCTATTAATTTTGATGCAATAGATAATCGCCCTGTTGATATATTTGTTGCTCTCATCGTACCTGATGGCGATAACCAGCAGCACTTAAAGACGCTCGCAACGATAGCTGATAAACTAAATAATAAAGATTTTTGTAAACAGTTACGCAGCGCAAAATCAGATACTGAACTGTATCAAGTTATTGTAGAACAATCGTAATTAACATAATGGGTGATAAATGGAATTAATTATCATAAGTGGCCGTTCCGGTTCTGGAAAATCGGTTGCTTTACGCGTAGTTGAAGATTTAGGTTATTATTGCGTAGATAATATTCCAATTAATCTGCTACCTTCTTTAGTGAGAAGTGTATCTGATAACTACGACAAAATTGCAGTTAGTATTGATGTCCGTAATTTACCAAAAGAGCAAGATGAATTTAACGATATCCTTGAATACTTACCTGGCTTTGCTAAACCGACTCTGTTTTATCTAGACAGTGAGGATCAAACATTAATTAAACGTTTTTCTGAGACTCGCCGTCTACACCCGTTATCAGTTGACTCATTACCTCTTGATTTAGCTATAAAAAAAGAAAAAGAACTACTCGATGTTCTCACTACTCGCGCTGACTATATGATCGACACGAGTGATTTAAGTGTTCATCAACTTGCTGAATCAATTCGTGAAAAAATTCTGGGTAAAAAAGATAAACAACTCATTGTTACTTTTGAGTCATTTGGCTTTAAACACGGCATTCCTAAGGAAGCTGATTATGTCTTTGATGCACGCTTTTTACCGAACCCACATTGGGAGCCAGAATTAAAACCTTTAAATGGCTTAGACCAACCCGTAAAGGATTACTTAGCCAGCCACAGCATTGTCCAAAAGTTCACTTGGCAAATTCAAACTTTTGTACAAACATGGTTGCCACATTTAGAGCGAAATAACCGTAGCTACTTAACTATTGCTATAGGTTGTACTGGTGGGCAACATCGCTCAGTATATTTAGCACAAACGATTGGTGAAAGTTTTTCGATGACACATCCAAATGTAAAAATCCGCCATAGAGAACAAGAAAAATAACTCATTCAAAATAATCATCTGTTCAGCTTAGGTAGAGTAACTTATGCGTTTAGAAGACACTTTTTTAATAAAAAATAAATTAGGACTTCATGCAAGAGCCGCTACAGTATTAGCGCAACTTGCTATTAAATTTGATGCCTCAATCATGATATATCAAGATGATAAAGAAGCGCCTGGGGACAGTGTATTGGCTTTAATGCTACTGGAAAGCAGTCAAGGAAAAGAGGTAAAAGTAGTGTGTGAGGGCCCTGATGCCGAACAAGCTTTAAATGCCGTTGGTCAATTGATAGCACAACGCTTTAATGAAGAAGAATAGCACTTAGCTAAAAACCGAAACTAAGATAAACTAAATGTGGTTAATTACCCCATTAATAAACCTCCCTATCCATAGTTATATAAAAATCAATAAGGACGCCAATGCCTGAAGCTTTTGAACAAGACTATCCACTACAACAATTAAAACAAGTGACAAAGTCGCTTAACAGTGGTCAATTTGTTCAAGTTAGGCGGATGTTAGCAAAAACAGCTCCTTGTGATACCGCATTATTATTAGAGTCATCGCCGCATAAAATTCGCCGACTACTTTGGCAATTGGTTGACCCTGATGTACAAGGTGATGTTCTTGAAGAGCTTTCCGAAGATGTTCGTTTAGGCATTATTGCCCAAATGGAACCTGAGCACATTGCAGCCGCAACTGAAGACATGGGCCACGATGACTTAGGTGAAGTACTCCGTAGTTTACCAGACACCGTTTATAAAGACGTTGTCAGCGCTATGGATATTCAAGACCGTGAACGTGCAACACAAGCACTTTCATATCAAGAGCGTTCAGCTGGCGCGCTAATGAACACCGATACGGTAACCATTCGCCCTGATGTAACGCTCGATGTTGTACTTAGATATATTAGGCTACGTGGGGAGCTACCAGAAGGTACAGATGATCTATATGTTGTTGATAAACACAACTGTTTTATAGGCGCTCTATCACTGAGTACGTTATTAACGAACCCACCTGAAAAAATTGTTCGCGATTTAATGGATGAAGATTGTGAATCAATCCCAATTTCAATGGATGAAAGTGAAGTCGCGCAACTATTTGAGCGCCATAATTGGATATCAGCACCTGTTGTGGATGATAACGATCAATTACTTGGTCGTGTCACTATCGATGATATTGTTGACGTAATTCGAGAAGATGCAGAGCATAGTTTACTAGGCTTAGCCGGTCTAGATGATGAAGAAGATACCTTTGCGCCAGTACTCAAAAGCTCTAAAAAGCGCTCAGTTTGGTTAGGTGTCAATTTACTAACCGCACTTGCAGCGGCCTTTGTTGCTAGCTTTTTTGAAGGAACACTAGATGTTTTACCTATTTTGGCGGTACTAAACGGTATTGTCCCTTCTATGGGTGGCGTTGCAGGAAGTCAATCGTTAACGCTTGTTATACGCGGTATTGCAGTAGGCCATATAAACCAAACAAACCAACGCTTTTTAATGATGAAAGAACTTGCCATTGGTGCGTTAAACGGTATTTTGTGGTCATTATTAATTGCAGGTGTTATTGCCCTATGGCAATGGGACTTTATGCTTGGTGGTGTACTTGCCTTCGCTATGTTCATGAACTTAGTCGTGGCTGGTGTGGCTGGCGCAAGTATTCCAATAATACTTAAAAGAATGAATATAGACCCCGCACTTGCAGGGAGTGTGGTGCTAACCACTGTCACAGATATTGTTGGTATATTCGCCTTTTTAGGAACTGCTACCTGGTTGCTGGTATAAATTAGAAATTTTTGCAAATAACTAAAGTAAAAAATACTTAGGGTAAAGCTGCAACGATGACAACGAATATCAAGAATAAAAAAGAGACACCTAAAAAAACGCTAAAACAAAAAGGGTTATCAATATTAAAAAGTGTATTGGTATATGGCTCCATATTTTTCGTCATTTATACTGCCGTCAATTGGTGGCGGCAACCTGTCATGCCAGCAAATCCTCAATTACAATTAACAGATTATAAAGGGAAAAACATTGATCTAGCTGCAATGAGCCAAGATAAACCAACCCTTGTGTATTTTTGGGGAACTTGGTGCTCTATTTGTAGTATTACCTCCCCTGCCATAAACGAACTCGCAAACGAGAATAATTATCCTGTCGTGAGCATCGCAATAAAATCAGGTTCTGATCAAGAACTACATAACTATCTAAATGATCATGGCTACAGTTTTACGACCGTCAACGATCAACACAGTGAGATATTTACCGATTGGCAAGGGCAAGTCACGCCATCTTATATAATCTTAAAAGATAATAAAATGACGCAAGGGCTAACAGGTATTCAGCCGTTATGGTCACTTAAATTACGTTTGTGGGTATCATCAACGTTTTAAGAAAAAACTAGCTGCAAATATATAGGCACTAAATACGCGCAGCTCAAAGAGGGGGCTCTAAAAGCTCACTCTTTATCATCTACAATAATATTGATAATAAAGAGCAAGGTTAACTCAACTTACGTATTACGAAGGCTGAAAAGCGCGTATCGCAATTAAACTAATAACTGGCAGATTGAATTACTAACGTGTACTTTGACGATTACCACCTACTTTTGGTTTAGTGTTTGCCTTTTTAAATTGGCTAAAACCGGTATGTCGCGTTAATGCTGGTCGCCCGCCTTTTTTACCGCCTTTACCTATTTTTTCATCACGCCCTTCTTCTGGCACTAAACAGTTAGGCCCTTTACCAATTAAATTAGCTTTACCCATTTTACGTAGTGCTTCACGTATCATCGGCCAACCTGCTGCATCATGGTAGCGTAAAATAGCTTTATGCAATCTACGTTGGCGAGCGCCTTTAGGTACTGGAACAACTTCTGAGTTGTTTTTTATATTACGTAAAGAGTTCATCTCTGTATGGTAAATAGTCGTCGCATTAGCCATAGGTGATGGGTAAAAATTTTGTACCTGATCAAGCTTAAAGTCGTTTGATTTAAGCCATAAAGCCATATTTACCATATCTTCATCTTTTGTACCTGGGTGAGCAGATATAAAGTAAGGAATTAAATACTGCTTTTTACCGGCTTCTTTAGAGTACTTATCAAATAGCTCTTTAAATTGATCGTACGCTCCCATACCTGGTTTCATCATTTTTGATAATGGACCATCCTCTGTATGCTCTGGCGCTATTTTTAAGTAGCCACCCACATGATGAGTTACTAACTCTTTAACGTAACGAGGGTCGCGTACAGCTAGGTCATAACGAACACCTGAAGCAATCAATACCTTTTTAATACCCTTAACTTCACGTGCTTTTTTATACAAATCTATTGTTGGCGTATGATCTGTATCCATGTGTTTACAAATATCAGGATATACACATGATAAGCGTCTACAGGTACTCTCTGCCTTTTTGCTCGTACAGCGCAGCTTATACATATTCGCCGTTGGACCACCTAAATCAGAAATAACACCAGTAAAGCCGGGAACTTTATCTCTAATTTGTTCAATTTCTTCAATAATAGATTCTTGCGAACGACTTTGAATAATGCGCCCTTCATGCTCTGTAATTGAGCAAAACGAACAACCACCAAAACAGCCACGCATAATATTAACTGATGTTTTAATCATATCGTAAGCAGGTATTTTAGCATCACCATAACTTGGGTGAGGAATACGCTGATACGGCAAACCAAATACAGCATCCATTTCATGTGTTTCTAACGGGTATGCTGGCGGGTTTACCCAAATAGAACGATCGCCGTGTCGCTGAAACAGCGCTCTTGCACAACCAGGATTTGTTTCTTGATGCAAAATGCGCGAGGCGTGGGCGTACAAAGGTTTGTTAACACTTACTTGCTCATAAGCAGGTAACTTAACGTAGGTTTTTTCCCACGGTTTAGGTCGCGCAGGCTGAACCATAATTGGTTTTGCAGCTTCAGCTTTTAAATCAATACCGGCTTGTTTAAATTCAGATTTACTACAGCCAACATCATCCGCGCCATATGGGTTTGGAATAGGGTCGATTTTACCAATTTTATCAATAGCGGTAGAATCACTGCCACGCCAACCAGGTAGGGGTTCTTTTCGAATAACAGCCGTGCCGCGAATATCCTGAATCGTATCCATCGTTTCACCGGCCGCAATACGGTGTGCAACTTCAACTAACGGGCGCTCTGCGTTGCCATAAATTAAAATATCCGCTTTTGCATCAAACAAAATACTACGACGTACTTTTTCTTGCCAATAATCATAATGAGCAATACGACGAAGGCTAGCTTCAATACCACCAATAACAATGGGGATACCTTTGTATGCTTCACGGCATTTTTGCGAGTAAATCATTACGGCACGATCGGGGCGTTTACCGCCGACGTTATCAGGTGTGTAAGCATCATCATGACGCATACGCTTTTCGGCAGTATAGCGGTTGATCATTGAATCCATGTTCCCAGCTGTTACACCAAAAAATAAATTCGGTCTGCCTAGCTCCATAAATGCATCTTTAGAGTCCCATGCTGGCTGGGCAATAATGCCCACTCTAAAGCCTTGCGCTTCAAGTACACGGCCAATTACCGCCATACCAAAACTAGGATGATCAACGTACGCGTCGCCACTGATAATAATTATGTCGCAGCTATCCCAGCCAAGTGCATCCATTTCTTCACGTGTAGTAGGTAAAAATGGCGCGGTGCCATAACATTCAGCCCAATATTTAGGGTATGAAAATAAGGCGCGCTTAGCTTTGAGTGTGCTCATAAATTTAGCCGTAGAATAACAAAAGGCGCGAATTATACCTTATAGCATTGTTTATATATACAACATTACAATCTGTGATGCGCCTTTAGCTGTAAAATCTTAATTTAACTTTAATTATTTTGCTTATTAATAAACTCAATTAATTCGTGCTCAGGCATCGGCTTGGCATACATAAACCCTTGCACCTCATCGCACCCTAAATCTTTCAAAAATTTAGCTTGTTCCTGCGTTTCAACTCCTTCTGCTATCGTTTTTAAACCCAACTTAGCACCAAGTGATATAACCAAAGCAGCAATTGCACCGGTGTCATCATTTGGTAAACCTTTAATAAACGCCCTATCTATTTTTAATCTATCAATTGGTAAACTCTGGATATAACTTAAAGATGAAAAGCCTGTACCAAAATCATCAATAGCCACCTCAACACCTAATTTTTTGAGTTCTTGGAGTGTATTAATGACAGTTTCTAACTCATCCATAACCACACTTTCAGTTACTTCCAACTCTATATTTTTTGGCTGCACACCATATTTTAATAATGTATTTTTAACGGTTTGTGCATACCCTTTTACTTTAAATTGTGGAACAGATACATTTACTGCAATGCAAATATCTGCGCCGGCACTCTCCAATCGTTTTTGTTGCTGGCATGCTTGCTCTAATACCCATTGTCCAATATCAACTATTAGCCCTGCATCTTCAGCTAAGGGAATAAATACAGCAGGTGAAATATAAGTGCCATTTTCTAAAGGCCAGCGCAGAAGCGCCTCACAGCCAATTAATGATAGATCATTAAACGCCAATTGAGGCTGATACCACACCTCTAGTTTATTTCTAGCAAAATCATGCCTTAGTTGCCTAATAATACCGAGTCGCCATGCAATGGCGTCCTCCATATCAACGCAGTAATAAACACCTTCTTTATGTTTATTCTTTTTAGCTTGATTAAGCGCAATATAAGCTACTTTGAGGGTTTCAATACCTGTACTTTGAAAATCTTGCTGTTGACATAAACCAATTTTAAACCCCACCGGTAATATATGCTCTGCAGCACAAAATGAAATACTAAGTTTTTCGTTAAAGTCTGTAATATTAAATTCATTTTTAAGGATAACAAAACCAAATACATCAGCCCCAATACGTGATAGTAATTTAGCTGTTGGGTAAATTTCCTTTAAACGCTCAACAATAGCAATTAATAACTTATTACCAACCTCTTGCCCTAAACCATTATTAACATCCGAAAAATTCATTACATCAAGTAAAACAAGTAGGTAGTCATTTTTTTGTGGCTTTTGATAGCGCTCTATTCGCTCAATAAAATTAGTTCGATTGGAAATACCTGTCAGTACGTCTCTGTAAGCCGCGTCCCTTAACTTAACAAATAGCCTAACGTTATCTAAAGCAATGCTTACATTTGCAAAAAATATTTCTGCAAATTGCAATTGAGTACGCGTGATCACTTCGTCGCATTCAATATAAATGGCTGCTTTTCTGTGCTTACTTCTTAAAACAAATGTAGCGCTAGTATCTGTATATTGATGTTTTTTTTGACTAAAAGACGCTTCTACTTCATTGTATATCCGACTATCAACCTCAGCTAAATTTTCTCCAAAGTATGTTTCATAGCGCGTGCAACCACCCAAGACTTGAATGTAATTATTACCGTCTAGTTTGCTGCAAATTAAGCCTTTATCCGGACACTGTAAAATAACACTTAAGTGCTTTATAATTCTTCTGCACAGTACTTTTATGTCGGTCTGCCCTAAAATAGACTTCGAAGCCGATAAAATAGAGTCCATTGCTTTATGCTGGTACTCTAATTGGCCAATTTGTTCATATGAGCGAATTGCAGTAATTAAAGAGGTGACGAGCTTAGAACGTGTTAATTCCGTTTTTGTTTTATAATCATTGATGTCATATTCACGAGTTACTTTTTCTTCAGGTATGATACCGGCTTGCCCTGTACGTAAAATAATCCTAACATGTTGGTTATTAAGCTCCTCACGGACCCGCCTTACAACCTGTAAACCTGCATCATCAGTTTCCATTATCACATCTAAAAAAATGACTGAGATTGAGTTTTTTTGAGATAATATAGCAATAGCTTCAGCACCAGAATAAGCATCATGAAATCGAAATCCAGCTCCTTTGTATTCCAACCCAGAGAGAGCTAATTTAGTTACAGAATGAATAGCAGGATCGTCATCGACGATTAAAATATCCCAACAATCAGAAGGCTCTGAGATGACTTCATCATGGTCTTCTTTTAAAAATAAAAAACCGCTCGATTCTGATGACATTCATGCTCCTATTAATAACAAGCAAAAAACAACCAACTTAAAAACAATAACTTAGTAAAAATAACAGCTCAACATTCTCGTCAACACCTTAGTTAGGATTAGATTGTTTGAACTTCTAAGTTTACAGCTTTAGATTTAGATTTTGGTTTACAACTCTACTCATACTATAGTCTACTAATGGAAAGTTGTTATATTTTAAGTAAATAATTCAGTTAAGGCCTAATTATTAAATTATTAAAAACACTGTTAAAATGTCTCTTAATTTTGTTACTCACTATTATTATTATTGGCTTAATGCTTCCTCAAAACTATAGCGTCAATAAGACTATCGAAGTGAATGCAAGTATTCGTACTATCAAATCATTAACAACCGATTTTGATGAATGGCATAAATGGTCTCCTTGGCAACAAGTCGATCCATCCATTAAATTTGCAGTTAGTGAACCAAGTGCTGGTATTGGAGCTCATCAATCATGGACCAGTAAATGGGGGCATGGTGAGATGACAATTACTGCATTAAATGATCGTAAGATGGTATTTAATACCTTATTAAATAATGAACATATCGTACAAGGCACATTGACGTTTACAACTAATAGTAACAACAGTGTAAATGTAGAGTGCCATATTGAAGGGCAAGCAACGACAATACTTGTTTCTGGTTACATGGCTATATTTAGCGAATATGTGCTCAATAATACAATTGCATTAGGGCTAAATAATTTAAAAACAGTTGCTCAACTAAGTGATATACAAAATGTAATGGAAAGTCATGACAGTCAAAACAGCACAAGCAAGAATTAATCTCGCAAACATCATAGAATCATTACTTGGTTACTCTATAACCAAGGTAGGAAGTAATGGCGCACTCTCAAACGATGAAAAAAACTATAACCCACAGGGGAAAATAAAACCGCTGTACCATATTAGTAGCGATAATTCAGTTTTAGCTCGCGCTCAAAAGCGACAAGATTTACTACTTATTAAGCAACAGCAAAATATTGAAACAATCTTAGCGATGGCAATGGCGTTTTGTCCCGATGTAGCAAGTAGCAAACAACCTGATGCGGATTGGGTAGAGCACTTTATTGGGCTCTGTGAAGACACCTCAAACGAATCAATGCAAACATTATGGGCAAAAATACTTACAGGCGAAACTCTCAATCCTGGAACATTTTCAATTAAGAGCCTGCAAACACTTAAGCACATGACTCAGCGCGAAGCCGATGCATTACAAAAATGTGTATCACTAAGTAGCTATAACGAAAAAGACGACAGTCACTTTATTTTACTCGGATTTTATAAAAAACCATCGATTTTTGACTTACTACGCAAAGGCAATAAAGTATCTCTAAATTTAGGAAAAACAGGTATCAGCTTTCCTGACATTTTAACTTTAATGGATCTTAACTTATTGTATCGAAAAGAAATTGAATCAGCCGTGTTAAAATCAGGGCAAGAACTTACGCTTTCATTTTTTTCTCAAAAAGTAACGTTAAAAGCAAAAAGCAATGATTTAGTACTGAGTTATTACAAATTCACTCAAACGGGTGATGAGCTATCTAAACTAATAAACGTTCCAGTAAATAAAGTGTATAAACAATTAATAAATAGTGCATTAGAAGTAGAATTTGATTTAGCGTGGCATGCTACTAAGTAGTAAACCACGCTATAAAATCACTCAACTAGTTATCAAGTGAGTAATTAAAAGTGAATCTGAATACCTGCAAATGGGCCAGATGCATCGATATCTGTAGTAATATTATCTACATCATCAAGTTCTAATACCATGGAGCGATATCCAGCTTTAACTGCAACATCAATCGCTAGGTTATCAATAAATTCCCACGCAATACCCACTTGGTAATCTTGTACTTTACTATCGTCTATAGCCAAAAAGCTACCTTCAAAAAACACACTTAAACCAGTAAATGGCAGGCCGGCTTCTGCACGACCATAAGCAAGTGGTACAAAACCTGAAAAATCAACGGTTTCAGTAAAGTTAGTGTTGCCACTTTGAGTAGTACCCGTTACAGCAACCTCACCATCAAACTGTTTCGCATTCAAACCTAAATCAATAGAGATTAAATCGTTATCAAAAATTTCGTAATACAGAATATAATCAATGTGTGTTAGATCGCTAATTGAATTAACTGTCGTACCAACCACATAGTCTGAACCATTGAAGCTAAATGTATCAGTTAAAACTGCAGAACCGTTTAGTTCAAGTTCGGTATACTTTAATTTAATATTAGGTACTAACGGTACTGGGTGCTCAAGGGCTGCGTAATAACTTATAAATGTTTCATCTTCAAAATTGAAATCTTGAGATGCATTATTTTTATAAGAAAACTGACCATCATTATCTGATTTCCAGCCATCAACCCCTACATATAAACCTAATAAAGTGTCAGCGTGTGCTGCAGGTGCTAAACATGCCATTGAAAGGGCTGCTGCTAAACAATACTTTTTCATTTTTTATCCTTGAGCTAGTAGTTCGCTAAGTTCGATTAAAGCCGCATTGGCTCTAGAAATATAATTTGCCATAACTAAGGAATGATTAGCCACATAGCCAAAACCATTCCCATTTAAAATTATTGGGCTCCACACCGTTTCTTGGGTTGCCTCAAGTTCACGTATTATTTGTTGCACACTAACACGAGCATTTTTCTTCTCAAGTACATCTGCAAAGTCATACTCTACCGCTTGTAAAAAGTGTAACAACGCCCAAGTTGCGCCACGAGATTCATAAAAAACATCATCAATTTTTAGCCAAGGTGTTCTGACTTGCTGTTGTAATGGTGCAAGAGTCGCTTGTTTATTTGACGAATTTCCAGCTAAATCAGTATTCACTTTTTCTTGGCCGACACTGGCACTTAAACGTTGGCTTAAGCTACCTAAGCGCTTTTCCGCTTCTTTTAACCAACTACGTAGATTATCAGCTCGCGCATAAAATTGGCTATCACGTTCGTGCTGATTCGCTATTTGTGTACGATAAACGACTAGATAATCAATTCCTTTTTGATACTCTCCCTCCGCGCTTGGCCATGCCCACGCTTCAGAGCTTATATTAAACTGTGGCTGTGCTTTTTTAAGTGCTTCATGCTCTGTTGATTGCGATTGTGAACGGCTAAAATCTTTTCGCATAGAAAGCGCTAAATCACGCGTCATTTCTAACGCACCATATTCCCACGCAGGCATGTCATCCATAATAATACTTGGCGGTATAACATCATTCGATAAATAACCACCCGGTTTATTTAGTATCGTACTCGCTACCTCAATAAGAGTTGCCGTTGTTGTATAACCTGTAACTATTTTTTCATTACGTAACTGCGCTTGCTCTTTTGCATTAGCGACAACATCAAAACGTGCCGGTTCAGTACTCCAATAAACAGCAATTGCGTAAAATATGATAAGCAGTAAAACAATTGTTCCTGCTATTTTTCCTTTATGTTGCGACATGTGTACTCCTAATGATGAGCGTGTTGAGTAGATGGTTTTGACTGCTTAGCTTGCGTTTCAAGCGACACCACTTGAGCATTAGTAAACAAGCGGTTACCGTCACTAAAATATAGCGTGAGTTTACGTTCTTGCCCTACTTTTAATGACTCTAATGGTTCAAATGCCATTAAATGATAACCGCCTGGTTGGAAGCTAACACTTTCATGCGCTTTAATTACAACCGATTCAACTTGTTGCATTTTCATCATGCCGTCTACATGTGAATGCTCGTGTATTTCCACACGCCCTAAGCCATCAATCGTTGCCTTAGTTAAAGTTGCTGCGGCTCCACTGTGATTAATAAGGGTTAAATAACCTACAGTTGAAGTACTGGCAGGTAAAAACTCCCTCACTTGCGCGTTAGTTACTTCGAGTACAGCCACATCAGAACCATGCTCGTGCCCTGAATGCGCCGCCAATGATGACGTAAATAAACCTAACATTAACGCTGAAGCCATCGAAAAAAACTGCTTTGTCATCATTTCATCCCTAGTGAAAACATTAAATTACAGGCTAAATTTAACATAGTTAACCCATAATAGTCAGTCAAATTAAGGATTAAGAGGCTACTTTTTTGTTATCAGCAACAAGCCAACACAACACTGCAACAAATAGTAACGGCCATGCAATCATTATTGATCCGAATAAAAACGCTAAAACAGTCCCAGCTAATGCCACAACACCCGCTCCAACTAATCCCATAGTAATTAAAGCCACTACCGCAACCACAGCAACAATTGCGGCCAAAGCACCTACAAGCTCAAGCCCTGCCCAGCTAATATCAGCAATCCATAATGGTAACTGCCAAGAATCAACATGCACAAACGCTATTAAATCAGTAAACAGTAATAAATAGATAAATACACATACTGCCAAAGCTTTCATAGTAATTCTCCTTATACCAACCGGCTTATATATGGGTCTATTTAACGATAAGAAAATTGCGCTATAACTAGGCAAAAGTTTTTATATCTAGTTGTTCTAAATAAAAAATTCAACAACGCTATAGAGTGATTTAATTCGTTAAATTGTTCAAATATTTATGCCTCTTAGTATTAATACTCTTTATTTTCAAGGCTGCAATGCGCTATAAAATAACCAAGTGCAATTGCAAATGGAAAACTCAAAAATAATAAAATAGTAACTAGGCGGGTTGCCCATACTGGAAAGTCCAATCTATGTGCTAAACCACTACAAACACCCGATATTTTTTTATTCAAAGTATCTTTATACCAACCTCGTTGACGATTAAAGCTGTTCATAGCAATCTCCTAAGCAGTGTGTTTTAAATTAGTATTTAAGTTCGCTTTTAAGCGAGCCAGTTCAGCATCAATTTTTTCATTTTTAACTAACGACTCAATTTGGGCACTGGTAGAGCTTGCTGTATCAGTCAGCTCATAAGCCTCTACTTGAGCTTCAATGCCTTCAACACGCTGCTCTATTTGTTCAAAACGAGACAACGCATGGGCAACTTTATCACTTTGTAATTGCGTATTAATTCGCTCTCTAGCAATAACAACATGATGACGTTGCATTAACTGAGCTTGCTTTGTTTTAGCCATAGCCATTTTTTGCTGCAAGCGTTCACAATCAACCTTAATTTTTGCAATAGACTCTTGCAATGTTTCTAGTTGATTTTGCTTATTTTCAATGCTTTCGTTAACGCGTTGCTTCTCAAGTAAGGCTGATTTAGCAAGGTCATCACTGCCCTTCTCAACCGCACGTTCTGCTTTAATTTGCCAAGCTGCTAATTCTGTTTTTTTAGTATCAATTTGGCGATTAATTACTTTCTCTTCACACAATAAAGCGGCTGCTGTACTACGACACTCATTCAATGCATCTTGCATCTCGGTAAGCATTAGGTTTAAAAGTTTTTCAGGGTCTTCAGCTTTATCAAGCATGGCGACAATGTTTGATTGAATTACATCATTTACGCGGTTAAATATTCCCATGGTATTCTCCTGTTGATTTTTAATTAATTTCAACAAGAAGATTCCAAGAGTTGTGCCAAGTTCATAAAAACAATGAAAAAAAGCCTAATATCAACAACATAATTAATAAACAATTAAATTTTTAGTGACTTTAAGCTGAATAGCATAGAGTGTAATTAGCCAATAAATTATGCTTTTGACTAATTTTTAGGATCAAAAAAGCCACTTGAAAGTGGCTTAAATTTAGAACTTTTATAGCTTAGCTTTATTCGGGTACAAAGCTTAATGCTTTATCCATTACTGATAAATCGGCTTGCTTACCGTGACCACTTTCAGAAAGGTGGCGTCTAAAACCTCGCGCACCAGGCTGCCCCTGAAAAATACCGAGCATGTGACGTGCAATATGCCAAAAATTAGCACCCAAACGCATTTCTTCTTCAATATAGCTGTACATTGAGCGTACTACATCGTGGCGTGATTGCGTGTTTGCAGTATCACCATAAATTTTCTCATCAACGTCATTGAGCATAAATGGGTTACTGTAAGCTTCACGCCCAATCATTACACCATCAATATGTTGTAAATGTTCTAGGCTCTGCTCAATTGTTTTAACACCGCCATTTAGGCTTAAGTCTAGCTGCGGATAATCTTTTTTAAGTTGGTAAACACGTGGGTAATCAAGCGGTGGAACTTCACGATTTTCTTTTGGACTTAAACCATTGAGCCATGCTTTACGAGCATGAATAATAAAATCATCACACCCTACTTTATGCGACGCCTCAATAAGCGCACACAAAAACTCATACGAATCTTGCTCATCAATACCAATACGCGTTTTAACGGTAACAGGAATGCTTACTTCGTTTTTCATTGCTGCAACACACTCAGCAACTAATTGAGGTTCAGCCATTAAACATGCGCCAAATCGGCCATTTTTAACTCGGTCTGACGGGCACCCTACATTTAAATTTATTTCGTCATAGCCACGCTCACCAGCTAGCTTTGCACATTGCGCAAGCGCTTTAGGATCAGAGCCACCAAGTTGCAGCGCAACTGGGCCTTCGTGTTTATTAAAATGTAAGTAATCGCCTCGACCAAATAAGATAGCCCCTGTGGTTATCATTTCGGTATAAAGCACAGTGTGTTTAGTCATTTTGCGATGAAAAGTACGACAATGACGATCAGTCCAATCAAGCATTGGGGCTACAGAAAAGCGTCTATCCAAAGTACATTTATTCAAAGCAAACCTCAGGGTATTAAGTTATTAAGCACAGCTTAAAAGGCGCTGTATTTTACACAAAAGCCTAGCAGGCATCAATGCAAAGCAAACACCTAAAAGCTAAAATAATGAGCTACACCATTTAAAAGACAATCGGTGTAGCCGAGCTTAAAATAAACCATATGGCTCTACTAATAAATTTACGCAAATATCATTAATTTGTGTACACGACAATCATCAAACTAATACCACTGCCCCAAGACAATTACATAACCCATAAAATCATTAATTATCAAAGAAATATACATCTTTAAATTAGTAATGATGTTACCGAATTGCCACACTTCCATTGCTTCTATATAAAAACATAATTTAAACTTTAAATTTATTCAAATTAACTCTTAAATTAGCAATATATCGGGCGATACTTTCATTTGCTTCTGACGTATTTTTTGCTCCTGTAGATGTTTCTATTGCAATATCAGTAATATTAATTAAATTTTGATTTATTTCGCTTACAACAGCAGACTGCTCTTCCGCTGCGGTAGCAATCTGTAAGTTTAGGTCCGTAATCTCATTAACAGCAATGGCTGAGTTGGCAAATATTTCTGACGTTTCAGTACTTTTTTTAAGGCATTCGTCAGCACTACTAATCCCTTTATTCATACTAACAACCGCATTTTTCGCCTCACTTTGTAAGCGAGTAACCAGCCCTTGTATATCAACAGTTGAGACCTGTGTTCGTTGAGCAAGTGCCCTGACTTCGTCCGCTACAACAGCAAAACCTCTACCAGTATCACCAGCACGAGCGGCTTCTATTGCAGCATTTAAAGCGAGTAAATTGGTTTGTTCGGCAATACTCTGTATTGTATCTAAAACGCTGCCGATATTATTTGTTTCTGTAACAAGGCACTCAATTACGGTACTTGCTTCATCTATTTCTTTAGCTAAACGCTGAATAACAACTTTTGCCTCAGAAGCTTCTGCCTTGCCCTTTAATACACGCTCTTTGACTGCTTCTGTTACATCAGAAGCATTCTGGGTATTACTCGCAACTTCTAAAGTTGTACAGTTCATTTCTTCTACTGCTGTTGAAACCATTTCGGTTTCAGCTCTTTGCTTTTCAACATTAACTACCGTTTCCTGCATAACAGTTACGGCAAACTTTGATGAGTCGTCTAATTGCGATAAATGTATATTAGCTTCATTTATTGTCCCTCTTAGCATTGATAAAAATTTGTTGAACGCTCTTGCTGTATCGCCAGTTTCATCGCCGGCGCTTTCATCAAGCTTTAACGTTAAATCGCCATCGCCATCAGCTATTTCAACTAATCTATTTTTTAGCATATTCACAGGCAAAGCGATTGCTCTGCTAATCATATATGACAAAACAACACCCACAATAACGGAGAAGATAAATATATAAAGAATAAGGTTAATACCTTGCTTTTCATCATTTTCAGCTTGCAAAGCTGAGTTTAAAGTAAACTGCTGGATCTGAGAGAGTAAAGCTATAAGTTTTTCCTCAAATTTATCTTCTGCGACTTCTATTAACTTTATTTTATCATCCAAGCTGCCAACGGATTGCGTTTTAGTGGCCTCAATAATGTCATTAATATTCAGAGAAATACTTTGGTATTCTTTATTTAAAAGCTTCAGGTCACTCGCTAGCGAAGTAAAACTCGCTTTTGCCTCTTCACTGTGTAAATAATCAATAGAATCGGTGACAAATTTTTCTGACTTATTAAATTCACTTTGAATTTTTTGCGTTAATGACGTGAGTTTATTCTCGATTTCTTCATTGGCTTTACCTGGTTCTAAACTTGCGTGTAATAAAGCTCGCTGAAAAAATATCGTTTGTTCTAATTTGTGCTCAGACATTGTAGTAAGCATGTTGCTGAGCGGAATATCTCGCTCAGCTATATCAACCAGCTCTATACCAATTTTGTTCATTTGTGTTAAAGATATAATCCCAATTACCACCATTAAAAATATTTGTGATATTCCTAGGCAGTATATTTTACTTGTAATAGATAACTTATTTAACATTTTAGACCCCTTCATATTTTAGGCTTAAACCTAACTTTACTGTTACAAAGTAAAAACTTAAAAAGGTCGAGTAATAGCTAAACCGACAACTACTGCTTCTTCATCATCAATAAAATCAATAGCTATCGTTGGTGCTATACCAAAATCACCGACATGAAAATCATAGGCTGAGCTAATACGATATAAATCCTCATTATGAGGATGAGCTCCGCCTATACGCTCTTCACCATAACCCACCCCTAAACGAACATTTTTAGTCGGGTGATAATAGAGCGAAGCCAAAGCGACAGCAGTACCATCGCCATGATGTGCATCATTTGTACGCTCAAATACCACTCCGGCGCCCCATTTTTGAGTGATTTTATATTCATACTCAACACCAAACGTAAACTCACTTTCACTGTCAAAATGTGTAGTGCCAATAAAAACGCCTGGTATATGTTTCACCTCGTCACCCGCTTGAACAGCAGGAGTCAAAAATATAAAAAAACACGCTGTAAATTTTAAAACTTTATTTTTCATAATCTTCTCTTGTAAATAAGGAAACAAACAAACCCTCCAGCATCACATCACGTTAGTATTCCTTACAACAAAGCCAAAAATGTAATAACTAATAAACAATTAAGAAAAACATTTATTCTACATGCAGGGTGGTATTGTTAATAAATATAGGCAGTATTATTTACTTAGTAAAATTTTTTATAAAATCAGTTAAAAAATAAAAACAATACTATTTTACTTACACCAATCGGCTTAGATTTGAGGTCTATTAACAATAATTAAATTGCACTGTAGCTAGGCCGTGTTGTTCTTTGTGAATAGAAATTTGTTCAATCTAGGGGCGATTAAATCGCGGCGCGAGGTTTGTAATCAAGTGGTTTCGGTAACTGCTCCTGCGTAACTCTAATGGCTTGCATCCCTGTAAGAGTAAGTAAAAACCGAGTAAAGCTTCTATGCCTAGCTCGTGCCTACTTAACTTCATCAATGTAAGTAACTGAAGGTTAATCGTCCCTACCCCCCCATTAGGGCGGCGCATATTTGTACTGCATTATCGCCTATTTATTCACGACACAGGCTCTATTTTGCCTAAAAAACAAACACACAGCTAAAAATTAAATCTCAAAAGATAAACTGCTCCTAGGCTAAAACTTTTATGAGGATTGGTACTATAAAAAATACCTACTTTAATTTACACAACGCTACGAGTGAGCAATTTAAGACTGTAACGATATAGTAAAGGGTTGCGTTTAGTATTATATCGTTCTAATAAAACACGGCCAAACTGCACTCAAAAACAACAATACATTTTAAAATCAAAAATTACATTTAAAATACGCATAATGGCAGCAAGAGTAATTTGCATATAAGCAGTAGGCCTACTACACGCAAACCCAATATTTCCCAATCATAAATATCGTTACGTGTGATTAATTATTTCAAATTCAAGTTAGTAAATATAATGTCATGGTCTCCTAAAATCGCAACGACTTTAAGTAAACACTTGCAAACCAAAGTAATGAGCAATACCGCTTAAAATATTTGTTACCGCAACTGAACTCAAAATAAGCCCCATTATTCTACTTATTATACTTGCACCACTGTCACCAATTAATTTATGCACATGCGTAGCTAAGAGCAATAAAATTAGGACAATAGCCAACACCGCTAACATCGTTGATGATGTTATTAGCTGCTCAACCCATGTATGCTCTTCGTTACGAGTCATCAACACGGCCCCCAACATAGCACCAGGGCTTGCTATAGAAGGAATAGCCAGTGGGAAAATGGCAGTCTCAGTGCTATCTCGAACACTTTTTATTTCTGTTTCTGGTTTGCTTTCACCAAATATCATTGAAAGTGCAAAAATAAGTAATACTATGCCGCCAGCAATTTGAAATGCTGAAAGCGGAATTTCTATGGCATTAAGTAGTTGCTCACCCGCTACAACAAAAAATAAAAGCACGATGGCAGATACACCTACGGCTTTAAATATTACTTTGCGCTTAAATTTTTCATCTTCACCGCGAGTAACTGCAATAAATACAGGCACAGTGCCAATGGGGTCTATCACCGCAAAAAAGAAGATAAATATGGCTAATAATTCATGCATTACTGGGTTTCCTAGATAAAAAGCGTCTAATAAAAACGCTGCAACTACAACACAGTATGTTAGTATATCACGGTAGCGTAAGGATAAGAGAATGATGAATATAGAATCACTCGTAGGTAAAGCAAAACAAGTATGTGATAACCGTGGCGCACGTTTCACACCCATTCGTGAGAAAGTATTTCGCTTACTCGCTAGTGCCCAAGGTGGCGTGGGGGCCTATGACTTACTTGAACAATTAAAAGTAACTGAGTCAGGTGCTAAACCCGCCACTATATATCGCGCCTTAGATTTTTTGGCCGAACTAGGCTTTATTCATAAAATTGAAAGCACAAATGCATTTATGCTGTGTCATCATTTTGATCATATTCATCCCGTACAGTTATTAATTTGCGATACTTGTGGTTTTGTAAAAGAGTTACACTCTACCGTTATTTCGCATGAGCTTAATAACTTAGCGGCTGAGGGTGGATTTGTTGTTTCAGGACAAACTATCGAAGCACATGGAAAATGTGATTCTTGTAGGACATCCTAGCCCTCAAAGTTACCCATATTGGCTATACTTAATATAATTATAGTCATTTTCATAGTATCAATTTAAGAGTAAGCAATATGAATGTAGAGTTCATCAATCCTTTTTTATCTTCTTTGATAAATGTATTAAGTACCATGGCTCAAACTCAATTAAAGCCAGGTAAGCCACGTATCAAAACAGATGAAATAGCCTGTGGTGATGTGTCTGGCCTTATTGGCATGGTAGGCCCACAAACTAAAGGTTCATTTTCAATTACCTTTGATGAAGAGCTTGCATTAACTATTATGGAACGCATGCTAGGCGAACGCCCTGATTCAATTGATGAAGAAGTAACCGATATGGTTGGCGAAATTACTAATATGGTTACCGGTGGCGCTAAAAATTTATTAGGTGAAAAAGGCTTTGATTTTGATATGGCAACACCTATTGTCGTATCAGGGAAAGGGCATACAATTACCCATAAAAGCCAAGGTAAAAAAATCATCATGCCATTCACTAGCGATGCTGGTAATGCAAATATTGAAGTTAGTTTCGATAAGCTATGAGTTGGCAACAAAAGGTCATAGTATTAAAACCTCGCTCGCGGGGTTTTCATTTAATTGACGACGAAATATTGTCTCAACTCCCTGAACTTACTACTTACACAGTAGGCTTGTTACACCTATTCATCCAACATACCTCCGCTAGCCTTACTATAAACGAAAATGCCGATCCTACGGTACGTATGGATATGGAAAGCCATTTCAATAAATTCGTTCCTGAATGCCAGCCTTATTACCGCCATGATTATGAAGGCGATGACGACATGCCCGCACATATTAAAACCAGCACATTGGGCTGTGAGTTAACTATTCCTATTTCTAATGGGTATTTAGCACTAGGTACATGGCAAGGTATTTACTTAGGTGAACATCGCAACTCTGGTGGCGCTAGGCGTATTATAGCAACGATTCAGGGGGAGCGGCTTTAATAAAAGCTCTCGATTTCAAATTATTGACTCCTCCTACCTCACTCATACCTCATAACTTCAAAGTACAATACCTTTATTGTAGGCGCAGAGCTCGCGCGAGAAGCGATAGCTTCTAACAACCAAAACTTCAATGCTGAGTATTACATATGCAATAAAATAAATAAGAGAGATTTTAAATTATAATTTTATTTGTGATTTTTAATACAGAAAATTTTGAGGATATAAAAAGATTGGAGCGGTACACGAGGCTCGAACTCGTGACCTCGACCTTGGCAAGGTCGCGCTCTACCAACTGAGCTAGTACCGCATTTTCACTTCTTCAGTTATTTTACGTTGGCGCGCGACGGGTCGCGTTCAACATTCTAGCAACTGAGCTAGTACCGCATTACATTTTAATTCAACACTACAATTTCTTTTGGTTAGAAATTGGAGCGGTACACGAGGCTCGAACTCGTGACCTCGACCTTGGCAAGGTCGCGCTCTACCAACTGAGCTAGTACCGCATTTTCACTTCTTCAGTTATTTTACGTTGGTGCGCGACAGGTCGCGTTCAACATTCTAGCAACTGAGCTAGTACCGCATTTTCACTTCTTCAGTTATTTTACGCTTAAGCGCGACAGGTCGCGTTCAACATTCTAGCAACTGAGCTAGTAACGCATTCTCTATTTCTTCAGTTATTTTACGCTTAAGCGCGACAGGTCGCGTTCAACATTCTAGCAACTGAGCTAGTACCGCATTTATTGATGGTAATTCAATCACTCAAACACACTAACCCCGCGTGGGTTATCGTCTTGAGCGGGGCAGGATTCTACAATAATACGGAGTGTTTGCAAGTGTTTTTTACAAATTAAAGAAATTTTCTCTATAGATTTTTAATTCCATAATCGAATCTTTAATATCGTCCAAAGCAAGGTGTGAGCCTTTTTTGTTCACTTTAGCAAGCACTTCAGGTTTCCAGCGACGTGCTAATTCTTTAATAGTACTTACGTCGAGATTTCGGTAATGGAAGAAGTCTTCAAGCTCGCGCATATATTTATTCATAAAGCGGCGGTCTTGACCAATTGAATTACCACACATTGGCGAAGTGCCTGCTGGTACCCACTGCTTTAAAAACGCTAAAGTTTGCTCTACAGCATAGGCTTCATCAAAGGTACTTGCTTTGCAGCGCGCTGTTAAACCCGATTTACCATGTTGAGTCGTACACCACTCGTCCATACCATTTAGTAATTCATCATTTTGATGAATAGCTATAGTTGGCCCTTCGGCTAATATATTCAGGTCTGCGTCAGTGACAACCGTCGCAATTTCGAGTATTTTATCGGTCTCTGGTTCGAGTCCGGTCATTTCAAGATCGAGCCAAATTAAATTTGATTTATTAATAGTCATAATACCTAAGCGGTGCTTTCCTTTAGATCCAACGCATTTCGATATATCATATTAGCATCAACCGTCGAGCTAAAGCTTTTTTTAGGAAAAGCGACATTTAACTAAGGTTATAGGCCTCCAGTGGCAAAACAGAAAAAATTAAGTAAAGGCCAATCTCGTCAGATCAAGGCCAACCACCAAAAGCGCATTAATAGCGCAGACTCAAAACCAGCTAAAAAAGGCGCGCAAGAATGGCAAACCGATAATTTAGGTCAGGTCGAGAGCGCAATTGTGATCAGTCGTTTTGGCCAACACGCCGATGTCGAAACACAGAACGGCGATGTACTGCGTTGTAATATACGCCGTACCGTGTCAAATTTAGTGTGTGGTGATGAGGTATTGTTTCGCCGTGCCAAAGTAAGTGAAGGTGATTTAGCCGGAGTAATTGAAGCCACGCAAGAGCGTCGCTCACAACTTACCCGCCCTGACTTTTACGATGGTGTAAAAGTTATTGCAGCTAACATTGATCAAATACTCATGGTATCGGCGGTACTACCTGAGTTTACCCCAAGTATTATCGACCGCTATTTAATAGCCTGTGAAGATATGGGTATTGAGCCAATTTTAGTACTCAATAAAATAGATTTAATTGATGATGCTGGTCTTAGTGAAATACAAAAAGTTCTCGATATCTACCGTAAACTTGATTACCAAGTACTCCTTGTTAGTAATATATCGGGCAATGGTATTGATGAATTAAAAGAAGTACTTGTTGGTAAAAATAACATTTTTGTTGGTCAAAGTGGTGTGGGTAAATCAACCCTCGTTAACACTGTATTACCTAACGCTGAAATATTAACTAAAGAAGTATCTGAAAACAGCGGCCTAGGCCAGCATACAACAACTGTTTCACGCCTTCACCATTTACCAAGTGGCGGTAACCTAATCGATTCACCAGGAATTCGTGAATTTGGTTTATGGCATTTAGATGTTGAGCGTGTAACGTGGTGTTTTAAAGAGTTTAGAGAATTTATAGGCGGGTGCCGCTTTAGAGACTGTAAACATTTAAACGATCCTGGCTGTATAGTTAAAGAAGCTGTAGCCGATGGAAGAATTTCTCAATTGCGCTTTGACAGCTACCACCGAATTTTAGAAACAATGGCCGATGGCCGTGCAGGCGCCCGTGCGCCTCGCGTATAATTTAGGATAAATACTGTGAGTTTAGACAAATTTAAAATCGCAATGCAGTACGCAATGCCAAAACATTTTATTTCACGCGTAGTGGGAAAATTAGCCGCAGCTAAAGCAGGTGCTTTAACAACGACTTTAATTAAACTATTTATTAAGCAATATAAAGTAGATATGAGCGAAGCCCAATACCCAGATCCGGCTCATTATAAAAGCTTTAATGAATTTTTTACTCGCCCTCTAAAAGACGGCATGCGCCCAATGGTAGAAGATAGCAATATCATCACTCATCCAGTGGATGGCGCAATCAGCCAGCTAGGCGATATTGTTGACGGACAGCTAATACAAGCTAAAGGTCACGATTACAGCTTACAAGCGCTACTAGGCGGCTCACAAGATGATACAACACCATTTTTAGGCGGTAAGTTTGCCACCATTTATTTAGCACCTAAAGATTACCACCGTATTCATATGCCAATTGATGGCACACTAAGCAAAATGATTTACGTGCCAGGTGATTTATTTTCAGTAAACCCACTTACAGCGCAAAACGTGCCTAACTTGTTTGCACGTAATGAACGAGTAGTCGCAATTTTTGAAACTGAGATTGGTCCGCTTGCTATGGTACTTGTTGGCGCAACAATTGTAGCCAGCATAGAAACTATTTGGGCAGGTACTGTCACGCCACCAGCTGGTAGCGATGTATTTAGTTGGAAATACCCAACCACTGGCGATAACGCTATCACGCTTAAAAAGGGTGAAGAAATGGGTCGCTTTAAATTAGGCTCTACTGTGGTACTTGCATGGGGTGCTGATAAGGCTGAAATACTGGACGATCAACTACCAGAAGTGGTTACTCGCTTAGGTACTGCGTTTGCAAAAATTAACGACTAAATCAATCGTTAATTAGAAATCAAAAAACCGCGTTATTTAAACGCGGTTTTTTATTTTGTAGACGTAGAGCTTGCTCACGTGAAAAGCGTCAGCTTTTGGTTTATATGTAATTGCAGGCTTGTAGCGTTTATATTTTTATGGGCTTCGCCCATCACGCCAGCAAGCTGTGCGTCTACAGTTTGGTGAAGAAGTTTGATATGTTGTAGACGTAGAGCTTGCTCACGTTAAAAGCGTCAGCTTTTGGTTTATATAATTGTAGGCTGCACCGTTTATATTTTATGGACTTCGCCCATCACGCCAGCAAGCTGTGCGTCTACAGTTTGGTGAAGAAGTTTTGATGTGTTGTAGACGTAGAGCTTGCTCACGTGAAAAGCGCAGCTTTTGGTTTATATGTAATTGCAGGCTTATAGCGTTTATATCTTTATGGGCTTCGCCCATCACGCCACCAAGCTCTGTGCGTCTACAAGTCTGGCGCAGAAGTTTAATGCGTTGTAGACGTAGAGCTTGATCACGTTAAAAGCGTCAGCTTTTGGTTTATATGTAATTGCAGGCTTGTAGCGTTTATATTTTTATGGACTTCTCCCATCACGCCAGCAAGCTGTGCGTCTACAAGCTTGGTGCAGAAGTTTTGATGTGTTGTAGACGTAGAGCTTGCTCACGTGAAAAGCGCAGCTTTTAGTTTCTTAACGCCACATGTAATAACAGACACAAGCCCCTCAAAAACCTATTTACCACACTCTTTACACTCTGAATCTTTAATCACTTTGAAATACTGTTGCTTGAAAGTAAGCGCATCAAAGGTTATAAACACACACCCCTCTGCATGCCCCAGCAATAAATTGAGCGTAAGTTGCGCCTGCATAGAGCCTATTACACCAAGTAGCGGGCTAATTACCCCTGCATTACTGCAATTTATAACCGGTGTAGCTTCGCTTTGTGGAAAAACACAGCCATAACATGGGCTATCACTTTGCCTAAAATCAAAGCCCATTAACTGCCCTTTGGTTGCGAGTGCAGCACCAGAAATTAACGGTGTTTTATTAGCAATACAATAACGATTAACACTATAGCGAGTACTAAAGTTATCAGAGCAATCAAGTACTATGTCAGCACCTTTTAGAATATTAGCTGCATTACTCTCATCTAGCTTTTGACAATGCGTTACTATGTTTATTTGATTATTAAGACTCGCTAATACTTTACCCGCTGCAGCGACCTTGCTTTGTCCTAAGTGATTTATTTTATAAAGCACTTGGCGCTGTAAGTTTGAAAGCTCAACCTCATCATCGTCAATTAAAATAAGCGTTCCAATACCTGCAGCGGCTAAGTATAAAAGTGCTGAGCTACCTAACCCACCAGCACCCACAACTGCAACCGTTGAGGATTTAAGTGCTAATTGCCCTTCAAGCCCAACTTCTTCAAGCAATAAATGGCGGCTGTAACGCAGGGTTTCTTTATCGCTTAGCTCACTCACGTTTATTAGCCTTATTAGTATTACCCTTGTTAGTTTTAATTGGCACTGCTTATGGCCACTTGCAGAGCGCTTATAGCCTCTACGTAATTATCAGCCTCGGTAATCGCACGCACTACGGCAACACTGCCTACGCCTGTTTTAGCTACCTGCTCAGCACGGCTTAAATCAATCCCACCTATTGCTACTGTTGGGTAGCTTTGCATAAGAGGCACAAATTTAATCAGCTTTTCAAGACCTTGTATTTGCCCTGTCATGTCTTTGGTGGTGGTTGGGTAAATAGCACCAAATGCCATATAACTAGGGCGATAATTATGCGCACGCAGCATTTCATAAAAACCATGAGTAGAAAGCCCAAGCCTTAGCCCAGCGTCTTTAATAGCGGCTAAATTAGCAATGTCTAAATCCTCTTGCCCTAAATGCACACCATACGCACCATGTTTAATAGCTAGCTGCCAGTAATCGTTTATAAAAACCTGCGCATTGTATTGCTTGCCCAGCTCAACAGCGTGCTTAATGAGCTCATCCAGCTCGTCTTGCGTTTTATTTTTAACACGTAACTGCGTTGTTTTAATGCCTTGTTGTAAGCATTTTTCTAGCCAATCGGTACTATCTACAACCGCATATAAGCCAAGCGATTTACTTTCACAAGGTGCAAAATCAGCAGCCATATTAAAATCAAGCGGCACATCAAAATCAAGCTCATCACCCAGCCAGCTCCCCGGCTCAATCACTTGTGGGTAGTCATCTAAATTAGTGGGGAACGATGTATGGGCAACCGGTCCAATCCCTTCGCCGTAGCGTACCGACTGTTTTAATCCTTGATTTATATATGCTTTAGCTAAAATAAAGGCATCTTTTAATGGGTAGTCTTTAGCTAAACACGCAGCAATTACCGAAGCCATGCTACATCCGGTGCCGTGATTATGCGGTGTTTGTATTTTTTGATTGCCTAACCAGTATTCTTCAGCATTTTGTGTAAAATTATTTACACAATAATCAATGCAATAACCGCTTGGGTAATCCCAATGTCCGCCTTTAATAACAACGGCTTTTGCACCCCAGCTTAATAGCTTATTAGCCGCTTCTTTTATTGCAGCTGGGCCAATTAAATACACACCGGTTAATAACTGTGTTTCGTGGGTGTTTGGGGTTATTACATCAACCAGCGGCAGTAAACATTCTTTTATTGCGCTGACGGTGTCTTCTTCTGTTAGTAAGTCACCGCTTGAGGCAATAGCAACAGGGTCATATACAATAACGGGAGGCGCAGGCCACTTAGCTTTATAGTGGCTTATATGTTCGCTGATCAACTGAATTTGCTGCACATTGGCTAACATGCCAATTTTTATCACTTTGGCTTTCATGTCTTTTTCAAGCGCTAGTAACTGCGATTCAATAATATCGGTAGACACTGCATTAATAGCCTCTACGCCTAAACTATTTTGTGCAGTAAGCGCCGTGATTGCCGTGCAGCCATGTACACCAAAACTTTGCATTGCTTTTATATCAGCTTGAATACCGGCACCGCCGCCAGAATCAGAACCGGCAATTGTCCATACTACGTTATTCATATTCTTTCCTTCACTGCTGATGCCAAAATGGCATACCCATTGTTGGGGTTGATGGGGCTGCAACGTCTTTTTCCGGCATCGCTTTTGCTTGATATGCAAAGCGCCCTGCTTCAACTGCGCCTTTAAATGCGCGGCTCATAGTAATTGGGCAACCCGCCCCTGCAATGGCTGAATTTAATAATACCGCATCATACCCCATTTCGAGTGCTTGGCAGGCATGCGATGGCAAACCTAAACCTGCATCTACTATTAATGTGGTATCGGGTAAGCGCTCTCGAATAGTTTTTAAATTATAACTATTTAACAAGCCCTTACCCGTGCCTATTGGCGCACCCCACGGCATAAGCACCTCACACCCTAGCTCATTTAAGCGCTGGCAAAGTACTAAGTCATCGGTGCAATAAGGTAATACTTTAAAGCCATCATTAATTAATATTTTTGTCGCTTCAAGTAACGCAAAAGGGTCAGGCTGTAAATTGTAATCATCGCCAATCAGCTCTAGCTTAATCCAGTCGGTGGCAAATACCTCACGGCACATTTTTGCAAGCGTTATGGCCTCTTTAACACTGTGGCACCCTGCGGTATTAGGCAGTATTTTTAAGCCTGTATTTTTTATTAACTGCCAAAAGTCATCACCGGCTGCTGCACTTTGTTGGCGCCTAAGCGACACGGTAACAATTTCAGCCCCAGAGGCAACTATTGATTGGGTCATAATATCAGGCGACGGATAAAGTGCAGAGCCTATTAATAAACGGCTATTTATTTGCTCTCCATAAATAGTTAAACAGTCTTTAGTTTGCATGAGCTTTATCCGCCTTGAATGGGTGACAGCAACTCAACACTGTCGCCTTCATTAAGTACATAGTTACCGTGCCGACTTTGTGGAATAAATTCGCCATTAACAGCCACAGCAAAAGGTGCGACTGCACCAAAACTTTGAAGTACCTCGACGAGTGCTTTACTATTAACATTAAGTAGCTCGCCATTAATTGTAATGTTCATTTTTTCTCATTCTATTCGTGAAACTGCTTGCGCCACTAATGCCGGTGCCAACATATAACCATGTCGATACAAGCCGTTAATGCTAATTACATTACCAACTTGCAATACTTCTGGGCGGTTATCGCTAAATGCGGGGCGTAATCCGGTTTGAATACTAAGTAGTCGTGCTTCGGCAAATCCGCTGTGTACGGTATAAGCCGCTGAAAGTAACTCAAGAGTTGATCGCACTGTTGCGGCGCCATTGTCTTGCGATTCTATTTCGGTCGCACCAATTACATATTCATGATTAGGTTTAGGCGCTATATAAATTGGGTAACGCGGATGCATTAAACGCACAGGTCGCGTTAAATTTACTTCAGGTGCATATAGCCTTGCGACTTCACCGCGCACACCTCTAAGCGGTTTATCACTTTTAGCACCAAGCCCACGACAATCTATAATGTAGTCAAATGGTCGATTATTTATTTCACCGTTTTTAATGGTTACGCGCTGGTTAAACACACACTTAACTTTGCGCTTGTTGAGCATGGTAAAACTTGCTTTATAAAAGGCTTGGTTATCTATTTGCCCCTCGCAGGGTAAAAATAGACCTTGGTTAAACCGATTAGCAAGCTCTGGCTCTAACTGCGCTATTTGCTGAGCATTCAATGCCTGAGCGCTGTGCCCTGCTATGGGCTTTATTCTCTGAGTAAAGCTTTGTAGATCGCCTTTATCTTGCTGATGCGCAACAACCAATGTGCCTTGCTGCTGAAAAAACACATCCCCCTCAAGTTCACTCACTATTTCTGGCCAGCGCTTCATTGAATCAAGCCCCATTAAAGCTAAATCAGCCTCGCATAACACCGACTCAGCCAGCGGCGCCAGCATGGCTGCTGCCACTTTACCGGCGCTATTTGGGGTTTGCTCATCGTCTGCTTCAAACACCGTTACATGATGCAACTTACTTAGCTCAAGGGCGGCTAAGCGCCCTGCTAAACCAAAACCCACCACAGCAATGTTATAAAACATAAAACCTCCAAAAGCAGTTATTAGTAGGTGCGAATTCACTCGCACTTCTTAATATTTAAAGAAGCGAGGTATAAAACCTCACCTACATCTGTATCTAACTTATTGCTATACCGCTTTGTGGTAAATTTCTGAGCCTGTTTGCTTAAACTGGGCAGATTTAGCTTTCATCTCGGCTTCTACATCAATCATTTTGATTTCAATAGCCTCGCCAGCGTCATTTGGATCAATACCGCGTGTTTCTAAATCTTTAGCGTAATCGCGTACTTCTTGGCTAATTTTCATTGAGCAAAATTTAGGGCCACACATAGAGCAAAAGTGAGCCACTTTGCCTGATTCTTGCGGAAGGGTTTCGTCGTGATATTCACGAGCACGCTCTGGATCTAAACCAATATTAAATTGATCATGCCATCTAAACTCAAAACGTGCTTTTGATAGCGCGTTATCGCGCTCTTGCGCGCCTGGGTGCCCCTTTGCTAAATCGGCGGCATGCGCTGCAATTTTGTAGGTAATTAAGCCTTCTTTAACATCTTCTTTATTTGGCAGACCTAAATGCTCTTTAGGTGTTACATAACAAAGCATTGCACAGCCGTACCATGCTATTTGGGCCGCCCCAATACCTGAGGTGATATGATCGTACCCTGGTGCAATATCTGTCGTTAACGGGCCTAAAGTGTAAAATGGCGCTTCGTCGCAATGCTTTAATTGCTCGTCCATATTGGCTTTAATCATGTGCATTGGCACATGTCCTGGACCTTCAATAAATACCTGCACGTCGTGCTTCCACGCAATTTTAGTCAGTTCACCTAATGTGCGCAGCTCACTAAACTGTGCTTCATCATTGGCATCAGCAATCGAACCAGGTCGAAGTCCATCACCGAGTGAAAAACACACATCGTATTGTTTTAAAATTTCACAAATATCTTCAAAGTGAGTGTATAAAAAGTTTTCTTTATGATGCGCTAAACACCACTTAGCCATAATTGAGCCACCGCGCGACACAATACCGGTTACACGTTTAGCCGTCATTGGTACATAACGCAGTAATACACCCGCATGAATAGTAAAGTAATCAACACCCTGCTCGGCTTGCTCAATTAGCGTATCGCGAAAAATTTCCCACGTTAAATCCTCAGCCACACCGTTTACTTTTTCAAGCGCTTGATAAATCGGTACTGTGCCAATAGGTACAGGCGAATTACGCACAACCCATTCGCGGGTTTCGTGAATGTAACGACCCGTTGATAAGTCCATCACGGTGTCTGCCCCCCAGCGGGTAGACCACACCATTTTTTCTACTTCTTCTTCAATAGATGAGCTGACCGACGAGTTACCAATGTTGGCGTTAACTTTAACTAAAAAGTTACGACCGACAATCATAGGCTCTGTTTCTGGATGGTTTATATTATTTGGTAAAATAGCGCGACCACGGGCTATTTCGTCGCGTACAAACTCTGGGGTAATAAATTCAGGAATACTCGCACCAAACGACTCGCCTTTATGCTGCGCGGCTAGTAATTCTTTACGAATTTCTGCACGTCCCATATTTTCGCGAACGGCTACGTATTCCATTTCAGGAGTAATAATCCCTTGGCGTGCGTAGTGCATTTGCGTTACGTTTTTACCAGCGACACCACGGCGAATTTTTGGCAAGTGATCAAAGCGAATATGATCCAGCCCTTCATCTGCCATGCGCTGCTGCGAAAACTGCGACGTCACTGATTCTAAAATTTCAGTGTCACCACGGTTTTCAATCCATTGTTCACGAAATTTTGGTAAGCCTTTACGCACGTCTAGTTCAAAATTAGGATCGGTATACGGGCCCGAAGTATCGTAAACGCGAAGCGGATCGTTTGACTCATAAACAGGGTTTTCATCTGTACCGCCAATAAACGTATCACTTAACGTGATTTCACGCATACCAACGCGCACGCCTGGTTGAGTACCTTCAACGTATACTTTATGAGAATTTGGGAACGGTTGACCCGTTAAGTTATAAATATATTCAGACGCGGCAGCGCGAGTTTCTCGGCGCGACGCTTTATTTGTAGTGTTTGACATGACTTGCCTCATTGCTTAAGGGTTGTCTTGTCAGATATTCCGAGGAATAGAGAAAGATCGTAAAGTAGCGTACATGCTACTTTGCAGCCTAAAATAATTAAAATCGCTTTATTGTGCGCATAAAAAAAGACGCACAAGCGTCCTATTTTAGGCAGCTTGTTCCCTACGCAGGTATTAGCCTGATCAGGTTCACGGATCCCGCTTTCGCGATCTCAGCCACAAACTAATTACTTAGCTTTGGCACTCCGACAAGTATTGATATATAAATATTGATATATAAATTTTGTTCGTTGATTTGATATATTATTCATCAAATCTGCGCTGAGTGTACGTCAGTTAAAAACTGCCCGCAAGGGGCTGTTTTTCAAAAACTTAAAATTATTTAGGGATAAACACAAATGTTTGCTCGCCTTGCATGACTAATTGCTGGTCTTGCATTTTAAGCTCTGCACCTTGCTTTAAGGCTTGTAATAACTGCTGCTCAAACTCATCAAGGTCTTCGCCGCACGACTTGCGCGTCATTCCTAATTTACTTACGGTAAGGTTACTTTCTTCAAGCGAGCCTTCACCAAAAAATTTGTTACAGCCAGCAAAACCGTTTACTTGCAGTGCTTCAATAAAGCTCATTGATGCATTAAACGAAGGTGGAATTGCTAAACCATCAACACGTGATAATTGCCATTGGGTGTATTTAAGCTGCTCACTGGTAACCGTCCCTGTTGATGCGCAACCAACACATAAACCGATTATAAGCATCGGTATTGCTGCTAATTTCATGCTACTACTAACTAATTGTCTAATTACTGTAATAATAACAATATTTATGCGATTTATCCGTTAAAAATGCATGTTTAAAATGTAAATTTTTGTTCTATGATAGTTCAAAAGTTACGCTACTACGCACTAAGTTGTAGTTTTGAATACATTATCTATTTGCTCAGGCAAAAATGGGCGGCCTTTTTCATTAACCGACGTTCCTATTATTAGTGCATTGAGCATTACTTTTTCATCGTATTTACGAACAACCGTTTGCTTAAAAGCAAATTTAAGGCGACTTATGCGCTGCGGCTCTACAGCCACATAAAACTCATCACCCGGTAAGAGCGAATGCTTATAATCCATTTCGCTGCGCATCACGACTAGATTAATTTTATCTTTTGCTAACTGAGCAAAATCAATACCATTTGCGTATAAAAATTCGTGGCGAGCGTGCTCCAAATAATTAAAATAGACGCTGTTATTTACAATGCCTTGTAAGTCACATTCGTAATCACGCACTTTAAAGTCAACTTTAAAGGTCATATTAATAATCCTAATTATTTAACGTATAATTGCCGAGTTTATAGCACATGTGCTCAAATAATTGCTACCATACGAGTCCCTAAAATGGAGTTAAGTAACCTAATGAACTTACGTTTGTCTTTAATTACCGCAGCACTTTTACCGCTGCTTGGTGCACCACTTGCAGCTAACGCTGACGATAGCAACCTAGAAAGAATTGTTGTAACTGGCGATTTTCAACGCGAAAGCATTCAAACCTTAAGCGCAAGCGCAAGCTTATTCAGCGAAGAAGAAATTAATCTACGTGGTGCAAGTTACTTAGACGAAATATTAGGCAGTACCGCCAATGTAAACTTTACTTCTGGCGCGTCGCGCGGTCGTTATATTCAAATTCGTGGCGTGGGACTTCGTTCACAATTTGTAGATCCTATTAATCCATCTGTAGGCTTAGTAATTGATGGTATTAACTATTCTGGCCTTGGTGGCAGCTCATTATTATTTGATATAGACCAAGTAGAAATTTATCGCGGCCCACAAGGCACTCGCTTTGGCGCAGACGGTATGGCCGGCATGATCCAAATGGGTTCAGCTAAAGCCACAAGCGATCCAAGTTTAAAATTACAAGTAGGTGCTGGCACATACAACACACGCGAAGCAGGCATTGCAGCAAGCACAGGCTTAACAGATGACACTAGCGCACGCGTTAGCTACTTTCGCAGAAAGTCAGACGGTTACGTAGATAACCTGTACTTAAATGACGAAACACAAAATCAAGACGAGCAAGTAGCGCGTTTTAAATTAAACAGCCAGCTTACAAAGCATTTAAATACTGAGTTAAACCTTCACTATATTGACATAAACAATGGTTACGATGCGTTTACGCTTGATAACAGCCGCAATAGTGTTGCGGACGATCCAGGGCAAGATAACCAAGAAAGCTACGCAATAGGTATTAAGAATACTTACACGGGCTTTGACGCTTTTGATGTAAATCTAAACCTATCGGCTATTGATACCGAGTTACTTTACAGCTTTGACGAAGACTGGGTATGTAACGATGCAAGTAAACCACAGTTATGTGCTGCTGGCTTACATCCTGATGGATACAGCTCAACCGATCTTTACAGCCGCGATCGCGATGACCAATCTGTAGATTTACAATTTAATTCTAAAACAGGTAACTGGGTTGCGGGTATTTATTACCAAAACCGTGATGTTGATTTAGAGCGCCAATACACATGGTTAGCAAGCCCGTTTTCTTCAACTTACGAAACCAGTAACGTTGCAGTATATGGTCAAGTAGCGACTCCAATTGGTTCTAAAACAACACTCATTACAGGTTTACGTGTAGAGCAATACCAAGGTGACTACACCGATAGCAATGGCTTTATACAAGACACTGACGATGTAATGGTTGGCGGTAAAATTGCGCTAGAGTATCAAGTAATTGACCGCACTATGATCTACACAAGTATTACGCGTGGCTACAAAGCCGGTGGTATTAATTCAGAAGCGCTTGCTAAAGCGAAAGATGAAGGCTTAAACCTAAGCGCTGATTTTTTCCAGCAACACACCAGTTTCGACCCTGAATATTTATGGAGTGGCGAATTCGGCGTTAAAGGCTCATCACTTGATGACAAATTTACACTTCGCTTAGCTGCATTTTACATGCACCGCGATGATATTCAGTTAAAAGCATGGCAAGTAGAAGGTCAGCAATTTACCGGTTATGTTGATAACGCAAGTTCTGGCAGCAATTACGGACTAGAAGTTGAAGGTAGTTACCAACTAACTGATAATCTGTTTTTAACAGGTAGCGCTGGTTACTTAAACACTGAAATAGACGACTTTGTAACACAATCAGGCTTAAATCAAGACGGTCGTGAACAGGCACAGTCACCTAAATACCAATATGCGTTTACTGCTCGTTATAACTTTACTAATGAGCTTTACGGTATGGTTGGTATTGAAGGTAAGGACGATTACTATTTTTCTGATAGTCATAACTCACAGGCACCAAGCAGTAACTTAGTTAATTTAAGCTTTGGCTATGAAGCAGACATGTGGGCAGTTCGCGCATGGGCTCGTAACGTGTTTGACGAAACAGTCCCTACACGTGGTTTTGAATTTGGTAACGACCCACAAGATGGCTACGCAACACATACCTACACACAATTAGGTGAGCCTCGCGTAGCAGGTGTTACGTTTACACTTAATCTGTAAAGCACAGCCGTTGGCTTTCAAATGAAAGCTACAGCAAGCAATAAAAACACCGCGTTTAAATTAAACGCGGTTGTTTTTATTTGTAGGTGAGGTTTTATACCTCGCTTTTTATAAAGTTAAATTACAGAGCGCGAAATAAATTCGCA
>NZ_BADY01000062.1:0-5591 GCF_000241185.1 Pseudoalteromonas sp. BSi20495 | reverse complement strand
TTTACTTTATTGATCATGATTATTTGATGGTGATGTTGTTAGCTGGCTTTAACCATCTGTATTGCATTTCTTCTGTACTTATTTTTGTATCTTCTAAACTTACTCTGCTGACAACCTTGCTTTGATTAAACACCATTCAGTGGACGAAAAAAGTTGCGATTTAATTAGTATGATAATACTATTAATGTGATTAGCATTTAATTTACAAAAATAACGAATGCAGTGGCTATCATCTGGCATTATCAAGGGATTAGTTTACCTTGATAATATTAGTTTGGCTGGCCTTTATTATTTTAAATAGGTGATAGCCGCTATCATCTATTTTAAAAACTAGGTAGTTGTATGGAAAATCAAAAGTTATCAGTTGTAGAAAAAGTCGGTTTTGGTGCTGGCGATATGGCAGTCAATGTGATGGTTGCCGCGTTATTTTATTTTATGTCGTTTTTCTACACCGACATTTATGGCCTTGACCCTGTTGATATGGGTATCTTATTTTTAGTGGCGCGTTTTGTCGATGCGTTTACTGATCCATTAATGGGCATTATTACCGATAAAGTAAAAACTCGCTGGGGTCAGTTCCGCCATTGGTTCTTATTTTTATCAGTGCCTTATGGTATTGCAATCGTTTTGCTATTCACCACCCCAGATTTTGATTACAACATGAAGTTGCTATGGGCATACCTTACCTACCTATTTGCTACTTTGATGTTTACCGGTGTTGCTATCCCGTATATTTCATACATTGGTGTATTAACGGCTGACCCTAAAGAGCGTTTATCGGCGAATGGTTATCGGATGTTTTTTGCAAAAATTGCCAATGTAATCATTGTCTTTTCTGTGCCTTTGTTAGCATCAATGTGGGGCGGAGGCGATATTGCGCATGGTTATAAACTGGCTATGATTCTAGTATCTACTTGTGGTGTGGCACTATTCTTATTTTGCTTTTTTACTACGCGTGAGCGTATTACCCATGAACCCCAAACTGAAAGTATCGCTACTCAATTTAAAGCACTACTGAAAAATGACCAGTGGTTATTACTGTGTGCAGCCTGTGTGCTTGGCACGTTAGGCTATGCAATTCGCGGCAGTGTTGCTATGTATTATGCCACCTATTATTTAGGTGAACCAAGCCTTGCTGGCGCGTTCACCAGTGCTGGTATTGCTGCCTCGATTGTGTCTATGGTTGCCAGTACTTGGATCACTCAGCGCTATTGCAAAATGAAGTTATTCCGCCAGTCACAAATCGCTGTACTCGTGATTTCTGTTGTGATGTATTTTGCTGTGCAACCTGGTGATGTTTACCTCGCCTTTGTGCTATACATTATCTTGTCTTTTGTGGTTGATTTACATGCGCCAGTATTTTGGTCTGCAATTGCCGAAGCTGTTGATTACGGGGAAATTAAAGATGGTGTACGTGCTTCAGGTTTATCGTTTGGTGGCATCTCATTTTGCCAAAAAGCCGGTGGTGGTTTAGCAGGTCTTGCAGGGGGGTTATTGCTGGCGTTTTTCGAGTACAAGCCTAACGTTGAACAATCTGAATTTACACTGATGGGCTTGGCTTTAATGCTTACCGTCATTCCTGGGGTTTTCCATGCATTACTTGGTTTTATTTTAAAGAAATACAAGATTACCGACCAATATTATACCGATATGGTGATACGCCAACGGTTACCGAAATAAATTTAGGAGCATTTATGTCAACTTTACCTAAACCTTTGATCCCACAACGTGCTGATCCATATATTCATAAGCACACAGATGGTTATTATTATTTTACCGCGTCTATTCCGGCGTATGATGGCATTGAACTACGCCGTGCGAAGACGCTTGAAGGGCTTGCAAGCGCAACGCCGAAAATAGTGTGGATGAAACCAGAAACTGGCCCGTATTCAGAACTTATTTGGGCGCCTGAAATTCACTTCAATGATGGCGCTTGGTATGTATATTTTGCAGCGGCGCCTAGTCGTGAAATTAAGCACGATTTATTTCAACATCGTATGTATGCAATTAGCTGTAAAGATATGGATCCGATTGAAGGTGAGTGGCAGTTTTGCGGTCAAATAGAAACTCCATGGGATACTTTTTGTTTAGATGCTACGACTTTTTATCATAAAAATGAGCTTTATTATTGTTGGGCACAAAAAGAACCGGGTGTAAAAGGTAACTCAAATCTGTACTTGGCTAAAATGTCATCACCTACGCAAATTACAGGTGAAATAACACGGTTAACAATCCCTGAACTTGATTGGGAAATAATCGGCTTTTGGGTTAATGAAGGACCAAATGTACTTAAACGTAATGGCAAAATATTCTTAACATATTCAGCCAGTGCTACCGATGAAAATTATGCTATGGGTTTGTTATATTCTGACCTAAACAGTGATTTATTAGATATAAATAGTTGGACAAAAGTGCAAGAGCCGGTTTTTCGTAGTAATGAGCCGAAGTCGATGTTTGGGCCTGGGCATAACAGTTTTACCCAAGATGAAAATGGTAACGATGTATTGGTTTATCATTGTCGCCAATATACAGAGATTGAAGGTGATCCACTTTGGAATCCTGACCGCCATACCTTCACAAAATCACTAAACTGGGATGACAATGGTATGCCAGTTTTTGGTAAACCTGGCGAACAATAATAACAAAAAGGCTCTGTGTATGTTTGATTTAGCAGTAAAAAAATTACCGTACTTTATTAGTTTTTCATTCGCTGCAATCTTCTTATCTGCTTGCAGCGAAGATCTAATCACAAGCAACAAAACTGATAATACACAACATACACAGAGCACACCTCAACAGCTCTTTGCACTTAATCAAGTAAGTTTAAGTGCAGGTCCTTTTTTACACGCGCAACAAACGAATGTGCGTTATTTACTTGCGTTATATCCTGATCAACTATTAGCTCCATACTTACGAGAAGCTGGTATCGAGCAAAAAGCGCCATCGTATGGTAACTGGGAAGACACAGGCCTTGATGGACACATTGGTGGGCATTATTTATCATCGTTAAGCCTTGCGTGGGCTGCAACTGGCGATGAAGAACTAAAGCGTCGTTTAGATTACATGTTAAATGAGCTACAACGAGCGCAACAGGTTAATGACGGTTATTTAGGTGGGATACCAGATGGTCAAGCAATGTGGCAACAAATTCACGATGGTAATATTAAAGCTGATTTATTTAGCTTAAATGATCGTTGGGTGCCACTTTATAATATAGATAAAATTTTCCACGGCCTGCGTGATGCTTATTTGATTGCAGGCAGTGAGCAAGCAAAAACAATGCTGTTTGATTTAGGCGAATGGTTTTTAAACTTAACGGCTAAGTTAAGCGATGAACAAATTCAACAGATGCTGTATTCAGAATACGGTGGTTTAAATGCGGTATTTGCTGATATGGCTACTATCGGTAACGATAAACGTTACTTAAAACTAGCACGTCAATTTACCCATAACAATATTATCGATCCGCTTCTAGAAAAACAAGACAAGCTGACCGGTTTACACGCGAATACGCAAATTCCCAAAATTATTGGTATGTTGAAGGTCGCTGAGGCCAGTGATGATAAAGCTTGGCAACAAGGCGCGGATTACTTTTGGCAAACAGTGACTAAACAGCGTTCAGTGGCCATTGGTGGTAACAGCGTAAGTGAGCATTTCCACGATAAAAACGACTTTACTCCTATGGTTGAAGATGTTGAAGGCCCTGAAACCTGTAACACTTACAACATGATGAAACTCAGTAAATTACTGTTTCTCAAAACCGCTGATACACGTTATTTAGAGTACTACGAGCGGGCAACGTATAATCATATTTTATCATCGCAGCACCCTGAACATGGCGGTTTGGTTTATTTTACATCAATGCGACCAGGACACTACCGTATGTATTCATCAGTGCAAGATTCAATGTGGTGTTGTGTAGGTTCGGGTATCGAAAATCATAGTAAATATGGTGAGCAGATCTACAGTAAAAATGACGATAACTTATGGGTAAATCTATTTATTCCAAGTACGCTTGATTGGCAGCAACAGGGCTTAAAAGTAACTCAACAAAGCCTTTTTCCTGATGCTAATAATATAACCTTAGTGATTAACACATTAGATAAAAAACATATCTCATCAGCGCAGCTACATATTCGTAAACCAAGTTGGGTTACTGATGAATTGCAATTTGAACTTAATGGCAAAGCAATAAATGCCACTGCAGAGCAGGGGTATTACGCAATAAAACATGACTGGCATGATGGCGACAACTTAACTTTTACTTTAGCGCCAAAGCTGTACACAGAGCAACTGCCGGATGGCCAAGATTATTATGCAGTATTGTATGGTCCTGTGGTTATGGCTACTAAAGTACACGCATTTAAAAACGAGCAGTTGAATTTTGTGGCAGACAACAGCCGCATGAGTCATATTGCCGCGGGACCTACGTGTCCACCCGAAGCACTGCCTATCATGCTCAGTGAACCTGAGCAGTTTATTGCTGATTTAAAGCGTACGCCTAGCGCAGAGTTGGCATTTACCACAGATAAAAATGTCGCTATTGCTCAGCAGGGCATAGGAAGTACACAAACAACTCAGCTAATTCCGTTCTTTAGGCTGCATGATAGTCGCTATCAAGTTTATTGGCCGCAGCAAAGTGAAGCTGAATTCACCCAATTTGTAAAAGGTTCAAAAGCACAAGAACACGCAAAAGAGCAGTTACGATTATTGACGGTTGACCAAATTACACCAGGTGAGCAACAGCCTGAAGTAGAGCATGGCTATAAAGGCGAAAACACCCGCGCGGGCGTAAATAATGGACACCATTGGCGTGATGCAACAGGTTGGTTTGAATACACATTAGCCAACCCAGATCAGCAAGCAGTGGCACTGCGTATTCGTTATTTTAATGCTGATGTAGGCAGTAAGTTAACCATTACTATTAATGGTGAGGTGTTGGCAAAAGTAAGTTTGCCGACTCAGCAAACTGATACAGAATTTTATAGCATTGATTACCCGTTAACCGATGTAATGCAACAAGCATCATCGTTAACACTGCGTTTTAGCGCCGAGCAAGGCTCTATTGCTGGTGGTATTTACGGTATTCGCTTAATTAATAATAAGTAGCAGAGTGTGTATGACTTTACACCATACCCAGAGTAAGTACTCAAAAGTGAGTGAACGACGCTACCCACTTACTGAGCAATATATCACGCAGCCTGGCGTGTACGTCACAGGTTCTGGTTTAATGTATTGTGTAATTGAGTTTGGCAGTGGCGAACTACCTTCATGGGATGACACTGTTAAGGTGCAGCAGCGCGTGATGACTGCAACAGGGCATGTGCTTTATGATACGCGGCAAATCGAGCAATTGGCAGAGTATGAAATAGCTGAAGCGATAGAAGGTTTGCAAGAAGCACTCATGCTGATGCCGAAAGGCAGCCGTTATGAGCTTTTGATTTTACCGCATCTTGCCTACGATATTTACAGTGTGGCACTTAACGAGTCATTAGCGGCCGGCCAGTAGTGAACAGCTTATTTTTATGGATATTACTCTAATCGATTTTAATTAAGACGCAAATTGAGTATTAAATTAAAGTATAAAAAAC
>NZ_BADY01000063.1:0-11729 GCF_000241185.1 Pseudoalteromonas sp. BSi20495 | reverse complement strand
ATATCCTCCGTGAAACTACTTTTTAGCGGCAAGCTAATGACAAATTTAGCCCCACCAAGGACTGATTTTTCAACCCAGTAATCACCTTGATGCCAAGATACAATTTTACTCACAATAGCGAGTCCTAAACCAAACCCACCTGTTTTTTTGTCTCTACTCTTATCGAGGCGCGTAAAAGGTTTAAACACATTTTCTCGCTCCATTTCAGCGATACCTATTCCATCGTCTTCAACAATAAATAGTATGCTGCGAGGCTCTGTAAGCAGTGTTACTTTTACTTGGCTTGTTGCGTACTTAATAGCATTACCAATCAAGTTCTGAAATACGCGAGCAATGAAATGACTATCGCATTTATAGCTTAACTTATCAGGCAAGTTATTTATAAGTCTAGTTCGCGTGTCAAAATTTAGCTTTTCAATACTTGTTTTAACCAATCCGACTAGATCACAACTTACAGACTGTAAACTTGGTTGCTGAGAGTCTAACCTTGCGTATTCAAGCATTTCTGAAACAAGTGATTCAAGTTCATTTATATCAGCGCTCATATTAGCTAAATATTTTTCGCTTTTATCATCTAAAAGTTGATCTTGGAGCATAGCAATTGCAAATTTAAGACGTGCCAACGGCGTTCGAAATTCATGAGAAACAGACGATGTAAGCTCCTGCTGAGCTGTTAATAAAAAAGTTATACGTTGTTGCATTACTTTTAGTGTATCGGTAACGGGTAAAAAAAACGATTTAGAGGTATTTGTTAATTGAAAATCTTGCAAGCCTTCGACGGCCTCACATGCGTGTCGCAATTTAGAAAAATCACGCCAAAGTAAAAAGCTCCAAAGACCTACAGGCACACCAACAATAATAAGTAATAATAAATATGGCCAAACAGAAGTGGGGGTAGACGTTGATACTCCTACAGGACCAACCTGTAGCAGTTCATTTTCGCTAAGCTCTACATACCATACAATACGTTGTTGTTTATCGTATAAATAGAGGTAGTGATTGTCTGTTAATTTCGCTTGTTGTGCTAAAGGTAATATTAAATCACGACGAGCAATTATGTGGCTTTCAAAATTATGTTCTAGCTTTTTTAGACCGTTAGGAGTTTGTGAGAGCAACCAAAGCGATTGCCCAAACTCATCGTCTAATAATACTTGCTGCTGTGAGTCTTCATAAGGCCATAACTGTTCAACTACACCGCTTACTACGAATAAAGAAACCACGATGTAAATATATAAACTCGTAAACAGTTTTCCCATTAAAGCCGACTAACCCATAACATTAATTATAATTCCCATGCATCAGAAACAAATAAATAACCTTGTCCCCACACTGTTTTGATACGATAAGGCTTATCGCTATTGTCACCTAGTTTTTTACGAATGCGTGATACCCTAACGTCAACAGTTCGATCAAGACCGTCGTACTGACGTCCTATCATATGTTGATGGACATGTTCACGACTAAGCACTTCACCCGCATTAGAGGCCAGTAACCAAAGCAGTTCAAATTCATGAGAAGTAAGCGTTATTTCATTATTATTTAATTTTACGATACGGCTTGTTTTATCTATGCTTAGATCACCAAACTGTAACTCTTCACTTGCTTTCACGATAGGTTGACCACGGCGTAACAGCGCATTTATTCTAGCGAGTAATACACGCGGTTCGGCAGGCTTTATAACGTAGTCATCAGCACCAAGCTCTAAACCAAGTACCTGATCAAAATCTTCACCTTTGGCTGTTAGCATAAGAATAGGCAGAGTATATTTATCGCGAACTTGACGGCAAACGCTAAAACCATCTTTTCCTGGTAGCATTACATCTAAAATAATTAGATCGACTGGATTAGCTTCTAAGTAGTCAAAGACTGCATCGCCACGATCTAACACTGCGACTTCTAAGCCGTTATGTTCAAGATAATCTTTTGTTAATTGCTGTAAGCCGAGATCATCTTCAACAAGTAAAATTTTTGGCATTAGTTGCTCCTAATTTAAAAAAAGCTCCACGGAGAGCGAAGTCTGCGCCTATTTTTCTTTGCGTGCGCGCTCTGTACTTCAACCTGTATTTTTGCTAATAGTACACCCGTGTGAGGATTGATTAGGGAGTATATGGTCTCTACCTGAACCCGCGCTTTATAATTGAATTGCCCCGAACGTTGCTGTTTCCAACAATAAATTTTTTCATCTTGTTGATATAAACAAACATCACTCAATGCTTCTTGCTGCCAATTAAATTGTAAATCAAGATCACAAAATGCTTGTTGCTCAGAAATCACACATACTTTGGGAGAGACGCTAAAATTAGCGGTTTGTGCTCTGCAAGAACCACTAAATAGCGATGCTATAAACACAATAAACATTAAATACTTCATATTAAAAAGTATGATCTAATCCTATAAAGGCAGTCATTGAATAAGCATGTTCAAAGAGCGGACTACCATCCATAGCCGAATAATTGTAATATGCTAAATGAAAACGAAGTGAGTTAACCTTACTCAGCGGCCAACGGGCGTCGATTTTAGCATAAGGCTGCCAACTACTGCCAACATCAATTTTACCTAATTGAGTTTCGTCGGTTTTTAGTCCATAGAAATAGTCATTTAGTTCAGCCGATTTATAATTTATTCCCAGCGTCGGTTTTATTTTTAACTTTCCAACTTCAGCATGATATTGCCACTGCAATGCACCACGCAATCCGTTATAAACACTGGTAACATCATGAAGTGCTTGAATAGAAAATACGTTAGCATCATCTACATAGTGATATGCAATCCCCGCATCGAGGGCAATATGGCGTTTTTCTATGTCATTTATATTGATATTTTTGGGAGATGAAGTACTTTGTTGCTGCACTAACTGACTGTTTAACGCACTCGTTTGCAGAGTAAAAATATTAGTAGGATGCCAATCAATAAAAAAACGAGACTCTGCATTTAATTCACTAACAAGGTTTAAATTATGTTTTTGACTTTGTATAAAAGAATAACCAAGCCTTCCATTATCGAAAAACCAGTGCTGGCCATAAAAAGCCACCTGCGGAATCAACACAAGGGGAATGTTGTCCCCACCTCGTAATGGGTTTGTAACAACTCCAGCACCAACGCTTAGACTAAAATGCCACTGCTCTATAGCTATATGTTGCTCTTCAAACTCTTGTGTTACATTTTTAGCTTGCTGTCCATTGGCAGCAAAGCATGCAACTAAAGTGATCAGCAAAAAAGCTGTTAATATTGAAAAGTTAAACCGCATCAGTATAAGTCAAAGTGTGTGAAAATTATTAAGTGCCCCATAGTAGCAAGGTCGTTTTAAACTAGCTCTAGCTAGTTACAATCATTCACAATTTTTATACATATTAATTAACTTGTGTGCATTATTTGAACAACTAAACATCTGGCGCTATCTCTATTCGATTACGACCATGAGTTTTTGCTATGTAAAGCGCTCTATTAGCGCGTTCAACTAACACAGTGCCATTAGTAAATGGTCGTAGAATAGCCAAACCAAAACTCGCAGAAATAGCACGTTTAGTATTGGTATCACCTTTTTTACGAACAGCCAATTTTGCAATATCCAAACGAATACAATCTGCAAATGCCATCATATCGTTGATAGTGTCAAAATAAGCTGTAATACAAAATTCTTCACCGCCATAACGATAAACTTTTGCAGTCTCTTTAATTTTTTCTTTCACTTTTTTTGCTACTAACTTTAATACTTCGTCACCTTTTTGATGGCCAAAGTCATCATTAAAACGCTTAAAATGATCAATATCAAACATAATGAGAACCGCAAGTGATGTGTGTTGATTTTGCTCAGAATAC
The DNA here is from genome assembly GCF_000241185.1 of Pseudoalteromonas sp. BSi20495. Taxonomy (NCBI): domain Bacteria; kingdom Pseudomonadati; phylum Pseudomonadota; class Gammaproteobacteria; order Alteromonadales; family Pseudoalteromonadaceae; genus Pseudoalteromonas; species Pseudoalteromonas sp. BSi20495. Next base: position 7,910 of record NZ_BADY01000063.1, on the reverse strand, counting down.
TTTTTACAAAAATCCGTAATATCTAAATCAAACTTACCTCGGTTATAAAAACCAGTAAGAAGGTCTGTATCAGCAACTTTTTTTGAAACATTGAGTGCTTCTTTTAAGTCTTTTATTTCATTATAAGCAAATGCAAGTTTAGTTTGAAACTCACGTGCATGATTTTGCATTGCAATCGATTCATCGGTTAAACGTTCAACGCACCCAAGCACTTGATTATACGAGCTAATATCTGTAATCAAATTTAACTCATTCTGGGAGTCAACCAAGGTTGTAGTAAAACTTTTTGAATGCTCAAGCGCAATGCCTAAATCTTGTTGCACTTGATCGATTGTGCTATAAAATTTTTCGGATACGTCTTGAAATAACGCTAAATCGTCTTTATTTAAATGCTTATCAAATATTGCCTTCGCTCTATCTTGAGTGCATGTTTGTTGCTGAGCAATGACATGATCAAGCTCTGCATTTAAAGAGGGTTTATTACCTTGTATATAACAATACCAAATAGCGTAATTGATTGGCGTAACCGGCATGCGGTACTTTACCATCATAGGAATCGCCTTTTTTAGGCATTGAGCAGAATGAGCAAGTGATACGGCACGATCCATAGTAAAATAAACTCTCAAGCGTCATTATTTTTATTGTTAGGTTTTTGATGTTAATTAATAGTAAACCTATAAGCAACTAATATTCATACTATTTTATGAACTAAATGAATATTTGATCCTTTAAATAGCACTTGCGTCTAAAGTTTGTGCAATACTCCATAAAGCGCTAATAGCAGGATCATTTAACTCTTTACGAAGGACAGCTAGACCAATCTCAAAACCTTCTGGAGTAGCCCTCTTTGTATCCAATACTTGTACCTTATCCTGCAGTGGACTGTTATCTAGCACTATTTTAGGGACCATTGCGACACCTAAACCCAGACTCACCATTGACACCATAGCTTCATGTCCAGCGACTTGCGCATAAATCTTTCCATGAACATTATTTTTACGCCACCACTGCTCAAGTCGTTGCCTTGAAAAACCTTGCTCCGGAACAATAAATTCAAGTTCAGACCAATCAATATTATCACCGCTCTTTATTAACTTTTCAGTGATCTGACAATGAATTCTAGGTGCAATTAAAACAAGTGGTGAATAGCCTATTTTTACAAATGCTATTTGTGTAGGAAGCTTATTTGGCTTGGCTGCAATTGCCATCGACTCGTGACCATCGAGTACCCTATTAATAGCTAAAGCTGGATCACCGGTATTTAAAGTTATTTCGATATGCTGATGCTGTGCACGTAATTGCTCTAATATTTGATGTAAAAAACTATAAGAAGCTGTCACTGAGCAATAAATACTAACATTGCCATAAATATGCTGTTGTGGATCTTTCACATTCGCTTTAAAACGTTGCCAACTGGCTAACGTTGCCGTAGCGTAATCAATAAACGACTCTCCTTCACGTGTTAATTTAACACTGCGGTTATCGCGTATAAATAATGCAACACCAACCTCTTCTTCCAAGTGTTTTATATTGCGGCTCAAAGTAGGTGCACTTATATGGCAAAGTTCGCTTGCGCGGCCAAAATGAAGTGTTTTAGCCAGTGCTAAAAAGTAGTTTAAATGTTTATGATCCATGCCAAACTCAGTATTTCATATTATGAAACACTTTAATTCAAATATATCATTTTACGCAAGTAACTATTTTACATATGGTGTTTGTAAGCGCAGTAAACATTGCGCATCTAACAAATATTACTTTATAGGACACTAACAATGGCGAATTATTTCAATACCTTACCTTTACGCGAGCAATTAGCGCAATTAGCGCAATGTGAATTTATGGACGCAGCCGAATTTGCCGATGGCGTTGATGCACTTAAAGGTAAAAAACTCGTTATTGTAGGCTGTGGCGCACAAGGTTTAAACCAAGGCTTAAACTTACGTGACTCTGGTTTAGATGTTTCATACACATTACGTGCATCAGCCATTTCTGAGCGCCGTCAATCTTTCCTTAATGCATCTGAAAATGGCTTTACTGTAGGCACTTACGAAGAATTAATTCCTACAGCCGACGTAGTACTTAACTTAACGCCAGATAAACAACATACCGCTGTAGTAAGTGCGATTATGCCGCTTATGAAAAAAGACTCTACACTTGCTTACTCTCATGGCTTTAATATTGTTGAAGAAGGCATGCAAGTGCGTGAAGACATTACCGTAATCATGGTTGCGCCTAAGTGTCCTGGTTCTGAAGTCCGTGAAGAATACAAACGTGGTTTTGGTGTACCAACTCTAATTGCAGTTCACCCAGAAAATGACCCTCAAGGTCTTGGTTTAGCACAAGCTAAAGCGTATGCAGCGGGTACTGGCGGACATCGCGCAGGTGTACTTAAATCATCATTTATCGCCGAAGTTAAATCTGATCTAATGGGCGAGCAAACCATTTTATGTGGCATGTTACAAACTGGCTCTATTTTATGTTTTGATAAAATGATAGAAAAAGGCATTGATGCTGGTTACGCATCAAAACTAATTCAATACGGTTGGGAAGTAATTACCGAAGCACTTAAGTACGGCGGCGTTACTAACATGCTTGACCGCCTTTCAAACCCTGCAAAAGTAAAAGCGTTTGAACTAAGTGAAGAGCTAAAACTAATTATGCGCCCGCTTTATAATAAGCACCAAGATGACATCATCGACGGTACTTTCTCACGCACCATGATGGAAGACTGGAATAACGATGACGTAAACTTACTTAAATGGCGCGCAGAAACAGCTGAAACTAACTTTGAAAAAACTCCAGCTGGCGATGTAGAGATTTCTGAACAAGAATTTTTTGATAACGGTATTTTAATGGTAGCAATGGTTAAAGCAGGTGTTGAACTTGCATTTGAAACCATGACTGCCGCAGGTATTATTGAAGAGTCGGCTTACTACGAGTCATTACACGAAACGCCATTAATTGCTAATACTATTGCGCGTAAAAAGCTTTTTGAAATGAACCGTACTATCTCTGATACTGCAGAATACGGCTGTTATTTATATAACCATGCATGTTTACCATTACTTGCTGATTTTATGAAAAACGTTGATACAGACATTATTGGTAAAGGCCTTGGCGAGCACAGTAACCAAGTTGATAACCAAACATTAATTCAAATCAATGCGGCACTGCGTGAACACCCTGTTGAAAAAGTAGGTGCTAAACTACGTGGCTACATGTCTGCAATGAAGAAAATTGTTTAATTCTAGACAATAAAAGTTTCGCTTGTTAGAAACCAAGCCCATATGCTTTTAGCACGTGGGCTTTTTTATGCATATTCACAACACTGCTTACTTTCATTTGTTCAGCTTAAGCTAATAATTAGCCCATAATAAATAATGTGCTAACATGGCTTTCTAATTAAGTTGTAAAATAAATTATTATGATGTTACAAAACCTTTCTATTACTCAAAAAATAACAGCCCTTGGCAGTAGTATTGCTATCTTTGTTGCCGCACTAATAGGCCTAACCTCGTTATACAGTTCAGAAGATATTATTGAACAACGTATGATTGAGTCTGAACTTCCAAGTAAGCTGCAAACTATCAGTAACCATATTGGTGGTGAAATAAACGCACTCATTGGTGCTGCTGAACAATTATCGTCAAATGAATTCATTTTACAATGGTCGCAAACTAATACTAAAAATGATGCTGTCTTACTTAAAGAATTAAACCGTTTAGTTACGCAGTACAATTTAGCAACCGCGTCTTGGGCAAATAGAGACACAGCTCAATATTGGAACCAAAATGGCTTTTTGCGCGTATTAAAAAATGATACTGCTGATGGCTGGTTTTTTGCATTTAAACAATCGAAAAAACCATACTCAATAAGTATTTACCAAGAGTCTGCAAATGATGTAAAAATGTTTATAAATCATCAACAGCCTAATGGAACAGGCTTAGCTGGCCTTGCTAAAAGTATTACTGAGATGCAAAAGCTATTGCAGCAATTTAAAATTGAACAAACTGGTTTTGTATTTATTGCAGATAAAAGTGGTTTAATTCAGCTGCATAAAGATTCAAGTAAAGTAGCAAAAGTTAATATTGATGAATTATTTACAGCTGACATACACAACCAGCTATTAAGCAGTTATGGCTTTGTATTAAAAGAAATAAACTTAAATGGTGAACCAACCCTCGTGGCGGCAACACCAATCAAAAACACCGATTTATATGTTGTCGCCCAAGTGCCAAAAAGTGAAGTATTCGCAAGCGTAAATACCCTGCAATGGCAAATTTTTACTTTTACATTAATCATTGCATTAGTTGCTAGCCTAATTAGTTACTTACTTGCTCGATCGCTCTCATCACCTTTATCTAAAATGGCAGAACTATTTTCACGCTTGGGTTCTGGTGATGCTAATCTTGCTTATAGATTACCGGAATCAAGCCAACCAGAGCTTAATAACTTAAGTGCTGGTTTTAATCAGTTTATCGAAAAAATAGAAATTGCTATTCAGCAAGTCGCGAATGAAAGCCATGACATAAGAAAAAGTTCAGATCATGTTTTTGAACAAGCTAAACGCAATTCACTCGCTATCGATAGTCAAAAAGAACAAACGATCTCGGTTGCTACTGCAATAAACCAAATGGGTGCAACAGTACAGGAAATAGCACAAAGTGCGGCAAACACAGCAAAACTCACTGATAGCAGCCGTGAAAAAACTATACAAAGCCATCAGCAAGTTGTTCAAAGTCAGACAACTATTTCTGCTCTTGCGAGTGATATAGATGGCATTACAGAGCAAGTTACCCTGTTGTCCAAAAAAACAATTGATATTGCTAACATTATTGATGCAATCAGAAGCATTTCTGAACAAACTAATTTATTGGCATTGAACGCAGCTATTGAATCGGCTCGAGCTGGAGAGCATGGTCGCGGGTTTGCTGTTGTTGCCGACGAAGTGCGCGCACTAGCAAACCGTACTTCTCAGTCAACAAATGAAATTCAGTCAATGATAGAAGAGCTAACACAGATTTCTGATGATGTAGTTAACGATATTAGCCAATCAAAAGATAAAGCGCAGCAAAGCGTAGGGGCAATGCAAAACTCAGTAGAGTTACTCAATACGATAACCGAAACTGCAAACCAAATAAACGATATGGCCACACTTATAGCCACAGCAACAGAGCAGCAAAGCAATGTAGTTGCCGATGTAGGACGTAACATTGAGCAAATAAGTGAAATTAGTGATAAAGCAATGAGTGAGCAAATTAATACAGAGCAAGCCATTCGTGATTTAGCAAATAGCGCTCAAACTCTTGATGAGCTTGTCGATACATTTGAAAAGCATCGTTAAGTGGTTTGGCACTGCTATTACGAACAAGCTAGCATTAACTGCAGTTAATGCTAGCTTGTTCGCAGAGGTGAAGTTTTAATTACGATGAATAAAATTAATTAAAGTTTATATTTACAGCGATTTAGTCTTGTTAATATCCACTTTTTTAAAATTGAGAACATATGCCTCTTTTCTAACTTTTGTCAGTTTTTTAATCTGATGCTCCAACTTACTCGCATCACTTTTACTGCCCACTTTTTGTTGGTGGATAAGCAGTAAAGGGCCTTTCCCTCTGAGGTTTTTGGCCCCTTTACCCACTTGATGTGTAGCAAAGCGTTTTTCTACATTTGTTGTAATACCCGTGTACCAATGCCCAAAGCGAGTCTGCACGATGTACAAATACCAAATAGAATCCCTTTTTACATTACAAGATTCAATATGATGTAAACTTTTTTCATTATTAATGGTCAAAATATTACCTTAACGCCCTTAACAAAAAACAATTGCTAAAAGGGTTTTACCTTCAGTGACTAATCGGTATCATGCAGATTATAAAAAATAAGGATCACAACTAACAATGCAGTCGTTAAAAACTTTTTCCCTTTGGCTTATCGTTGCACTAACACTCAGTACAACAGCGGGTTGTTCTAGCTGGGTATACAGAATCAACATCCCTCAAGGTAATTTTTTAGAGCAATCTGATGTTGAAAAGCTTCGTGTTAGTATGACTCGAGAGCAAGTTATTTACGTTTTAGGCCGTCCAATTGCCGAGGATGCTTTTGATAACAATACATGGCGTTACGTTTATAGCTTCAATAAAGGCCGTAAAAACGAGCAACACAAATCTTTAGTTATTAAATTTGAAAACGAAAAACTAGTCTCTATTTCGGGCGATTATGATCAGCCAGAAAATTTTAACACACCGCTAGAGCAATAAAAAAGCGAGTTGTGCGTTAATAAAAAAGGTGAGCCGTGCTCACCTTTTTTATTTCTACGTTAACGTTCTAATGGACGCCCACCCGTTACTTTGTTTGCTCGCCCTTCTTCCTTTGCTTTTTCAGCGCGTTTTCTACGGGCATCTTTAGGATCTGCAATTAATGGGCGATAAATTTCAACTCTATCACCATTTTTAAGTTCTTGATTTAATTTTACCGTTCGATTCCAAACGCCTAGAGTTAATGAAGTAGCCTCTATTTCTGGACATTTTTCTATAATGCCAGATTGGATAACAGCTTGCTCTGCTGTCGTCCCCTCTGGTACTTCAAGTGATAAACACGTCGCCATGGTTGGTAGTGCAAATACCACCTCAACATTAATCATACTCGCGCTCCATAAACCTGCTTGGCACGTTGAGTAAATGCACTCACCATGTTTTTGGCAACATCGTTAAATATTTTACCAAATGCAAGTTCGATTAATTTGCTTGAAAACTCAAACTCTAGCTCTAAATAAACTTTACATGCTTTAGCATCAAGTGCTTGAAAGTGCCAACGACCCTGCAGCATTTTAAATGGCCCATCCACTAGGCGCAGTAACACGGTTTGTTCATCAACAAAGGTGTTTTCGGTGGTAAACCACTTTTTTATACCCGCCTTAGATATTTCTAAACTCGCGGTCATGTTATTATCATGCTGTGAAACAATTTTTGAGTCTGAGCAATTTGGTAAAAACTGTGAATAAGCTTCTACATCATTAACTAGATCAAACATCTCTTTAGTGCTGTACATAACCAGCGCACTTTTTTCTATTTGTGGCATACTCACTCCCAACTGTGTGGGCGAATTTTAGCAAGCTTTGTGCGTTTCCCCAAATTTTCATACAGCTTAAATAAAAGCTTAATTTTTAAAAGCATTATTAAAAAATCGATGTAAAACATCTCACATTACGTATATTATAGGGCACTATGGCTAAGAAAAATTCATCAAAATCGACAAGTAATACCATCGCGCTAAACAAAAAAGCGCGACATGAGTATTTTTTACACGATAAGTTTGAAGCGGGTGTCGAACTCCAAGGCTGGGAAGTTAAAAGTATCCGAGCTGGAAAAGTAAACATCACCGAAACTTATATTCACCTTAAAAATGGCGAAGCATTTTTACTTGGCGCGCAAATCCAGCCACTTAATAGTGCATCAACCCACGTAATTTGCGATCCGTTACGTTATCGTAAATTACTATTAAGCAGACGCGAACTTGACCGTCTACTCGGAGCAACAGAGCGAGATGGTTATTCATTAATTGCTACTGCTATGTACTGGAAGAAATGTTGGGTAAAACTTGAATTTCATCTAGCAAAAGGTAAAAAGCTACATGACAAACGAGACGACGGGAAAAACAAAGATTGGTCTCGCGAAAAAGAACGCTTAATGAAGCACAAAGTATAATAAAAATGCCTAACCTTGTTAGGCATTTTATTTGATATGGATAACCTCCCCGTAGTAAACAGATCTCAAGCAGCTATTTAAAATGTTAACTCTGTTGAGCTTAATAGCAATAAAGTTGCGAGCGTCACGTAAATTCGCTTTGATAAATCTAGGCAAAAATTTTTATATTTAGTTGTTCTAAATAAAAAATTTTAACAACGCCAT
>NZ_BADY01000064.1:0-22636 GCF_000241185.1 Pseudoalteromonas sp. BSi20495 | reverse complement strand
GTTTTTTATATTTTAGCTCCCGACTGTTAGTCCTTGATAAACTTTTTATTCATCCCAACTAATTTGTATAATTTGCATATCTTTGTATTTAGCACCCGTGAATAAAATTTCGTTATCTGAATTCACTTCAAAACCAATAGGTCGAAAGTCCACGTGTATATCTTGTATAGTTTGATCGTGTAAATTTAGTCTAGCGACTCTAGAAATAGAATCTGAATAATAGAAATAGTCTTTGCTAACTCCATACGCAACTGACTTTTTGGCGTTTTTAGGTAATTCCCAGCTTTGCCTATCTGAAAGGCGAATTAACTGATTATCATTGGTTACGTACCCGTTACCTTTACTATCTGAAATGAGTTTATTAGCTTTTATACCTTCTATTACACGTGTATCACGTGTTACTAAATTAAATTCTGCCAATATATTTTTTGAACCAAGTCGCTTAACATAAATAATGCTGTCGTTATTTTTTGACCAAATATAGCTTACTATTTTATGCTTATTAAATTCTTCAAATGGATAAAATTTTTGAGCGTTTACGTCATAAAGTGAAAAACCTTTATTTTTCATGAATATCATGCGTTGCTTATTAGGAGAGGCTCTTAGTCCTCCTAATACAAAAGTTGATGAGCCATCATCGTAATTAAAAAAGCTAAGTTGCTTTGTAAGACCATTTTGAGAGAGCCACAATTGACTGCTGCCAGAACGCTCTGATACAAAAACATGTGCTGTCCCTTCCTTATTAATTATTTCAGCAATGTTGTACTCGTCTTTATCACTTTTATAAAGTGCTTCATACTCAGGATTATCACCAAAAGGGTCTGTAGCTTTAATAAGCGAGTATGCCTGTGTCATATTTTCCGAGTAAAATAGGCTGTTATCAGAGTGAACTGCAATATAATAAGGTGAAATTGCTGGGGTAACCGTTAGTGTGCGTTTAATAATATTATTTTCATCAAACACAATGGTTGAAAGCTCAGAGTCTTCAAAAACAATCACGCCTTTATCGTCTGCAAGCCAATCAAACGCGAAGCTAATTATGCTTTTCTTTGCTTTAAATAACCGCTTGGTTTCATGGGTCTCAAAGTTGTAGCTAAATACAGAAAAAGGCTTACCCTTTTGACTAAGTACATATGCTATTTTACTACCAGAATGAGATAAACGAGGCATGATTACGCCATACATGACGCCTGGTGGTGGGATCACTATGAATTCTTTTTTAAGTTCTAAATCATATTTATATAAACCTGAACCCTCATGCTCATTTTTATATTCGGTGTAATAAATATGCTCACCACTTTCGTCTACTTGCGCATAACCTGTGTATCTAAGGTCGCACTTTTTAATTAAAGTAGCCTCTCCTATAACAGGAAACTGGCTTAAATCAACGAGAACCATTTCACACTTTTGCTGCTTTAAGTTGGTCGCTTGTAACAACACAGAGTGCTGATTTAACTGCCACGATAAAATAGATACTTGAAAGCCAGGATAGGTAATTTCAACTTCCCTTTGATCAGAAAGCCGCTTTACAAATGCATGCATTATGTCATTTTCAGGTTCAACATTTGTATAAGCTAAATATTGTTTATCTGAGGACATCTCAGGGTGAACCTCACTGCCTATATTCCACGTGCTTGCTACCTTATTAACCGTGATCTGTTTAATCTTTTCGCTAGAAGGTGCATTAATAAAAAACAACCCAAACCATACTAAAAAGCACAGGCAAATAATGACGAGTAAAGAATAAATCAAAAACTTTTTACTATTCTTTCTTTGAACTGGTTGAGAAGTAGTTGCAGTAGCTATCTCTTCATTTTTGGCAGAAATACCCGGTGAGTCAGGCAAAATGTTTGCAGACTCTTTGGAAACGTTTGCTTGCGTTAAACGCTCAGGTATTACTGTTAGGCTATATCCTTTACGGTAATGCGTTTTTAAAAGCGGCGCTTTTTCAATTGGGTGGGCAAGCTGCTTTCTTAACTCTGAGATTGCACGGTTAATCGCATTATCATCAACAAAGCTCTGTTGCCATACACTCTCAATAAGCTCTTGGCGGGAAACGATTTGTTGAGGCTTGTCTATGAAGTGGAGTAATAACTTTACTAAAAGTGGATCTAATTCCCTTTCTAAATGGTTTGAAGTAATCACACAGCGATTACTAATAAATTGCCAAGGTCCGATTTGATAATTCATAGTCTTTACGTATTTTTATTTTTATAAACCGTATCACATCTACACTTCATTTTATAGAAAAAGCATTTTAAACCTTATATTAGCATTATAAGGTTTAAAGATAACATACTAAATTTAAACAATTATTTAGCTTTAAAACCTTATCTATTAATTGCTCATAACTAGATAAGCGACTCTTAATAAATTCAGCGATATTCTTTAAACCGTCATCAACAAGCAGCTTAGTAAAAAATCATTTGTGATTCTAAATTGGCTGCAGCAAAAAATATAAAAGGTTTAATTATGAACAGCACAATGAAAAAAGTACTACCGGCTTTACTACTAGCAACTGCTTTTAATACTACTTCAGTTATTGCAGCTGACGCTAAACAACACACCGTTCAAAGTAATTTTGAGCAATACATGATTGGTGAAAGTATAGAGGCGATTAACCCTGTTAATCAAAAGCTGCAAAAAGCAAACAAAATAGACGCTTCTGAGTCTTTAAAAAGTAATATTGATACGCAAACGTTACTTTCTTTAATGGATGAAAAAATATCAGCTGAGCTTGACTCTTCAATGAGCAAAATAAACACGCAAATTGATAAAAGCCTTTCAAAGGTAACATCGTCAATCACTACATATTTCAGCAATGTGTTATCGAACTAAAAACAATAAAATTAAAAGTTATATTAAGGAATTATCATGAAAAAATTCACAAAAAAATTAGTATCTGCCAGCGTATTACTTAGCTGTAGCTTTTTAGCAAATACAGCACAGGCTCAAAGCTCTGTATGGCAAGTAAGTAATGGCAATGACTCACTATTTATTGGCGGTACAGTTCACATACTACCTAAAGCTGAAATGCCACTGCCCGCTGAGTTTAACCATGCTTATGAACAAGCAGATACAATTATTTTAGAAGCACCGTTACCTGACCCAGCCAACACCAATGCACAAATGCAAATGCAAATGTTAGGCGCGCTATCGTATAAAAATAACGAAACGTTAAGTCAAAAGCTAGAACCCCAGATTAAAGCTTCACTTGAAAATAAGCTTAGCGAGTTTGGCGCTAACCTAGCTAAGTTAGATGGTTATCGCCCTGCTATGGTTAGTATTGTTTTAATGTCGATGGAGCTTCAAAAACAAAATATAATGGGTGAAGGGGTTGATGCTTACTTTACTAAAAAAGCGACTGAAGATAACAAAACAAAAAATTACTTAGAAACAATGGAATTTCAGTTAGAGCTTTTTAAAACAATGGGTCAAGGCAACGAAAACGATTTCATTAAACGTAACTTAGCCGAGCTTCACAACTATAGCGATATGTTTAAAGGGCTTTTAGCTGCATGGCGCAAAGGTGATACAGACACCCTAAATAAAGTGGCACTTGAAGATATGCAGAAAAATGATCCGAATAGCTATAAACAGCTTATTACAGATAGAAATAATGATTGGTTACCAAAAGTAGAAGCCATGTTTAATAACGATAAAAATGAGTTTGTACTTGTTGGAGTTACCCATCTTGCAGGACAAGATAGTTTACTCACATTACTTGAAAACAAAGGCTATAGCGTTACTTTAGTCAGTGTTGATAGCACGGCAGATATAACAGTAAGAGGGGCTGAATAATGGATAAAACAGACAAACTAGCTATATCGCTACTGTTTCTATTTGGGTCTATCATGTTGATATGTGCTATATAAAAAATGCCGCTAACAAGCGGCTATTTTTTTATTTTAATAAACTTACCCGCGAGGTATAAAACCAAGTGCATCGTAAACTGATTTCAATGTTTTCTCAGCACGTACACTTGCTTTTTCAGCACCTGATTTCATTATGCTATCAAGTAGATTTTGATCATCTCTGATCTCTTTAAAGCGTGCTTGAATTGGCTCAATCATGTTGACAACTGCATCTGCTGTATCTTTTTTCAGGTGGCCATACATTTTATCTTCATACTCAGGCACTAGGTCTTCAATTGAACGTTTAGTTGCAACACTCAATAAAGTAAGCAAGTTTGATACGCCAGACTTTTCTGTGCGATCAAAATAAATACGTGCTTGTTCATCTGAATCAGTTACTGCTTTTTTAAGCTTTTTCACAATTTGCTTAGGCTCATCTAATAACATGATGTAACCATTTGGGTTTTCGTCAGACTTAGACATCTTTTTAAGTGGATCTTGCAAGCTCATTACGCGTGCACCAAACTGTGGAATGTACGGTTCTGGTAATTTAAATACGTCGCCATATAAATTATTAAAGCGTGTGGCTATATCGCGAGTCAGCTCTAAATGCTGCTTTTGGTCATCCCCTACTGGTACTTGATCAGCTTGGTATAATAAAATATCCGCAGCCTGTAATACCGGATATGAAAATAAGCCCACGTTTACGTTATTTGCATGCTTAGATGACTTGTCTTTAAACTGAGTCATTCGATTAAGCTCACCCATTTGCGCGTAACAATTTAATACCCATGCTAACTGTGCGTGCTCAGGTACTTGTGATTGTACAAATAACGCAGATTTTTCAGGATCAATGCCACATGCCGCGTAAAGAGCAATACCATCTAACACGCGAGAGCGCAGTAATTCAGGCTCTTGGCGAACAGTAATAGCGTGTAAGTCTACTAACATAAAGAAACTTTCGTGGTCTTCCTGTAACTTTAGCCACTGGTTAATAGCGCCAACATAGTTGCCTATTGTCATACCACCGGTTGGCTGAATGCCGCTTAAAACTACTGGTTTACTCATGATTTTCCTTTATTTTGCTTAATGAATAATATTTAACGCTGCGTTAGAACAGGTATTATATCTAAGAAGTTATCGCATAGGTACTGTGGATTGTAATCCTTAAGATTTTCACCTTGGTTATAGCCATAACTAAGTGCAATTACGTCTATATTAGCGGCTTTAGCTGCAAGTATATCGCTTTTAGAATCACCTATCATTATGGCTTTATTAGGCTCCGCATTTAGTTTTTTGCAGGCAAATAGCAATGGTTCTGGCGACGGTTTTTTTGCCATGTCGTCACCGCATACAATCACATCAAAATGACTCGTTAGTGCCAGTTTATCGAGTAGTTTCTCTGTAAAAATTCGAGACTTATTAGTGATTAGTGCTTTTGGCATACCACGAAGTGCTGCAAGCCCAGTTTCCACGTTTTGGTACAGCACACTATACTCACCAACTTGTTGTTCATAGTGCTTATAAAACCGTGATATTGCTTTATCACTAAGTGACTCGTCTAAATGTTCACTCACTTGCATATCGCCACTCAAAGCACGCTTAACGAGTACTTCTATGCCATTACCTACCCAGCTTTCAACTAAGCGTTGGCTAACGATAGGAAAAGCGAGGTCACTCAAGGTTAGGTTAATAGCAATATACAAGTCGTAAACGCTATCAACCAAAGTACCATCTAAATCAAATAAGGCGACGTCGTACTTCATTATTTTACACTTCCAAGCTGCTCACGCATTTGATCAATCACCACTTTGTAATCAGGTTGGTTGAAAATAGCGGAGCCTGCCACAAACATATCTGCACCCGCTCGAGCCGCTGCTGCAATATTATCGACTTTAATGCCACCATCAACCTCTAAGCGAATATCTCGACCCGATTCAATAATGCGTTGCTTAGCTTGGCGTAATTTTTCAAGCGTATGAGGGATAAAGCTTTGCCCGCCAAACCCAGGGTTTACCGACATTAGTAAAATGGTATCTAGCTTATCAATAACATGATCTAAGTAACTTAGACTCGTTGCAGGGTTAAACACTAAGCCTGCTTTACAGCCATGATCTTTAATTAACTGTATTGTACGATCAACGTGTTCACTGGCTTCTGGATGAAAAGTAATAATTGATGCGCCAGCCTCTGCAAACAGTGGAATAAGACTATCTACAGGTTTTACCATTAAATGTACGTCGATAGGTGCTGTTATACCGTAATCTCTGAGTGCTTTACACACCATTGGGCCAATTGTGAGATTAGGTACATAGTGATTATCCATCACATCAAAATGAACCACGTCAGCACCCGCATCGAGTACTTTATCAACATCTTCGCCTAGTTTTGCAAAATCAGCAGACAAAATAGAAGGGGCAATTAAATATTTTTGCTCTGGGTTAAACATGATTAACTCCATCAATAAATAGTGTATTGCGTTAATGTAACTTAATTAATGAAGTTACCCAAGAACGGATAAAAGATAATGATGGATCCCTAAAATTAAAAAGAATAGTTAAGTTATTATTTTTAATAATTATTCACTATTATCTTAAATATTTAAGTTTGTTATTTAACCAACCTTTGGTATGATTAAAAAAGTAACAAATAATTAGGCCTACATATGCGAGCTTTTAAAACAGGGATATTAATTGCATCGGCATTATTGTTTATTGGGGCGTTTAGTTTCTCTCCAAATTCTGAGCCAGAAATTAGCTCAGTAAATAATTGCCATTATCAAAATCTATCTGTGGTTTCTAAAAATACTGCAGAAGTGTGTATTAAGATAGAAGAGGATTCATCTTGGGTTTCGTGGATTACTGGTGATAGTAGAAGTGCGCAGTTTCATTATTTAGATTTATTAGAACTACTTACCAGCTCAGATGATTCGAAAAAAGCGCCATCTTTAAATCCTCTATTTTAATATAATGCTGCAATTTTTTAGCGCGTTACAAAGTGTGCTAGCAGCATTTTTTGGCGTTCAATCAGAAAGCAAACGCAATTCAGACTTCAAAAAACACTCTCCATATTCAATAATTATAATTGCGATTGTGCTTTTTATAGTTTTTGTATTTTCGATTTACGCGATTGTTGCTTTAGTGGTAAATACATAGCCATTAACTCATCTACTTTATTACGAGAACCGCCTTTAGGGCTAATAGTCCGCTTTACTTGAATTTGATCCAATGATGCCTGGCTATAAATCTTTCGTGTCCATACTGTATCGTGGTTAGATATAAGTACTGGTGTATTATTTTCAAATGCTGCCCGCTCTGCCAAATTAGCTAAGTTAGCCTGATCATCTAAATTAAAGCCACCCTTTGCATAAGAGGTGAATGATGCAGTTTTACTTAAGGGTACATATGGCGGGTCGCAATAGATAACTGCATTCTCGGGTACCAATTTAAATACATCATCGTAATCTAAACAGGTGAAAGTTGCTTGCTGAGCTTTCGCGGCAAAAAAATACATTTCTTTTTCAGGAAAATAAGGCTTTTTATATTTACCGAAAGGCACATTAAAAATACCTTTTAAGTTGTATCTACACAACCCGTTATAACCATAACGGTTCATGTACAAAAATAACATTGATCGCTCATATACATCGCGGCTTTGATTAAACTGTACACGATACTCATAGTAAGCGTCAGGATGGTTATTCAAATCAACAAATAGCTTTTTTGCATCACTAATAAACTCATCTGGTGAATTTCTTAGTTCTTTGTATAAGTTTATTAAATCTGCATTTATATCATTAAGAATATAATGTTTAAAATTACTATTTAAAAACACCGATCCAGCACCAACAAAAGGTTCAACCAAAGTGTCTGCTTGCTTGCTTGCTTGGTTTAGTCGCGCGTTAATATCATCAACGAGGCTGTATTTTCCGCCAGCCCATTTAAGGAAGGCTCTACTCTTTTGCTGCATTGGCTCTTTACTTCAATCTGGTGTTACGCGATTTTACACTAAAGCGATTTAATTTACTGATCAACTAGTGCTATTTCTTGTTTTATTTTGCTAATTTTTTTATAAAAAGGTTTATTTTTTAAAATGTCAGAAGGCAATGTTTTCATTGCCAATTTTGCATCCTCTAAAATCGCAAAATTACCAAACGTAACTACCCACCAAATTTTGTTGTTTCTTTTAGTTTGATAAGTATAGGCCTCACCTTCCAGTTCATATTTAGTCATAAACTCAATACTAATTTGCTGCTGTGTTACGGCTAATAACTGAATTACAATGTGGTGAGTAGGCTGTTGTAAGTACCAATTCTTTTCAACATCTGATTGTTCATTCTTCACTTGCGGTTTAGGTGGCTCTTCAGCTATTTTTATATTTGTAGCTAACCGTTCCGTTTCTACGCTCGCTTTTTTTAAGCTTTGCATAATTGCGGGCACATCATTCTGGTGCTCTTTAAGCTTCGTCTCGTTTATTACATCTGGAAGTATTTGGGGGATAGGCGCTTCATTAGGAGACATGAGTCGATGACTTACTTCACTCACTGGAATGGCTAACGTTAGCAACTCAGGTTGCTCCTGCTGATGATATTGCTGCCACCATTGCGTCATATTTGATTTATACAATAAACCTATAATTAAGAACATTATTATCAACAGTAAAGTTAATAAGTGTAATCGCCACGATACTTTATCTTTGACTGTAAAATCTGCCACATGTTCAGTGGGTTGCCATGCCAACAATAAGCTAGGATTCCCTCGAGCTTCAGACAAAAAAGTCTGGAAAACAGGATCCTCGTCATAAGGAAGAGCAGTGAAGTACCAACTCATAAGCTGCTTACTTTCTCGTAGACTTAAAGGCTCTAAATAAATTTCAACAACATCATTAAAAAACAGTTTTGATTGTGAAGCGACCATAATATACAAGGTACTTGGACTCATTTTAGCCAATGACTCAAGCTCAATGAGTATTTCTTCTGAGAGATGTCTACCACCGTCAAGCACCCACAAACAAGGCCCACATGTTTGCTGTTGAAGCAATTGATAATAGTTTTCAGATAAGCTTAAGTTATGATCCACCAAAGGAGCATTAAAGCTTTGTTCTAATAACTGACTCATAAGCTGAGTATCAGTCATTTTTCCTGTTACTTGTACAAAAGCTTTATTGAAGTCATTATATTTATCGGTAATGAAGGTTTCGAGCATATAACTTTTACCTAGCCCTGATGTGCCAAGTAAAACGATAAGGTTTTGCCCGTATTCAAATTGCAATGCGATTCTATCCACCAAAGCCGCACGGCTTGGTAAAATTTGTGACTGCATTTATTGCTCGATTAAGGCTCGAACTTGGTCGTCAGATACATCATCAACTAATGCGCATTGACCAAATTGGGTTGGTAAAATAAACCGAATTGTACCTTTTTTATTCTTTTTGTCTTTACGCATATGCGTTAAAAACTGCTCGCTTGTCATTTCTGTAGGTATTTTAGTTGGTAAGTTATATTGCGTAATAACATCAATAATACGTGCCACTTCATCAGCACCCAAGTCTTTGCGTGTATGAGCAAGTTGTGCGGCAAGCACCATTCCTGTTGCAACAGCTTCACCATGTAGCCAAATACCGTAACCCATTTGCGCTTCAATCGCATGGGCAAATGTATGACCCAGATTCAAAAGTGCCCTAAGGCCTTGCTCTTTTTCATCTTGAGCAACAATTAAAGCTTTAATTTCACAACATCTAAAAATAATATGCTGTAAACACGCTTCATTTAATTGCTGTAAGTCTTTTACGTTTTTTTCTAAATAACTAAATAATTCAGTATCATAAATCAATCCATATTTTATAACCTCAGCCATACCGGCAGCAAACTCTCTTGCTGGTAGCGTATGCAAAGATTTGGTATCAATAAAAACCGCTTGTGGCTGATAAAATGCCCCAATCATATTTTTACCTAAAGGATGATTTACAGCTGTTTTACCACCAACTGATGAGTCTACTTGCGATAACAATGTGGTTGGTATTTGAATAAATGGCACACCGCGTTGGTAACATGCAGCTACAAACCCAGTTAAGTCACCTATAACACCACCACCTAATGCAATTAAGCACGTATCACGACCGCAGTTATTTTGGAGTAAAAAAGCAGATATTTTTTCAAACCATTCTAGTGATTTGTATTGCTCACCGTCAGGTATGACAAAAGAGAGTGGTTTTAGCTCAGCTAACGAATCAAGTAGCCCTTGTAGATATAAAGGTGCAACTGTGTCATTAGTAATGATGATAGGCCGACAATCACCAATGTAGTGAATTAGGCGGCCATTATCTTGAAGTGCAGATTGACCAATATATATAGGATAACTTCGCTCGTCCAAATTAACAGTTAATTCAAGCATGCTCAGTCTTCCTTTATTATTGGTTTTTAAAAATCTAATTTCTCGATGATTTGGTTAGCAACAACTTTAGCGCTTTGCTCATCAGTGCGTACAACAAAATCAGCCACTTCTTTATATAACGGTTCGCGTTCTTCTGCTAAGCGCTCTAGTACATCACGAGGTGCTTCTTCAGTTTGCAGCAATGGGCGACGCTTGTCGCGTTGTGTGCGTGCAACTTGCTTTTCTATAGGTGTCTCTAGGTATACTACTATACCGCGAGCAGAAAGCTTGTTTCGAACTTCTTTACTCATTACTGAACCACCACCAGTTGCAAGTACAATACCTTGCATCTCAGTTAAGTCGCCAATAACAGATTCTTCACGAAGTCTAAAGCCTTCTTCACCTTCAAGATCAAACACCCAGGCAATATCTGCACCGGTACGGCGTTCGATTTCTTGATCAGAATCAACAAATTCAAGGTGTAATTGATCGGCAATGTGACGACCAATTGTGCTTTTTCCAGCCCCCATGGGGCCAATTAGAAATATATTACGTTTCTCAGCCATATCTTTTAGTACAAACGAACTCTAAAATTTGAAATAAAACCCCGCCTAACGACCTGGCCCCAAAATTAAGGAGGGGATTATCTCAGTAATTGCTGGGGTATTTCAAGTCAATTAGAATAAAAAGCCATATAACGAGCAATTAATCTGAATAATCGCCCATTGGTTAACAAAAATACGCCTAATTTTAGTCTATTTGTATTTTTGGTGTTACAAAAATAAGTAATTCTCTCTTTTCGTTAAACTCACTTGTACTCTTAAACAGCCTTCCTAAGTACGGAATATCACCAAGTAGAGGTACTTTTTTAGTCGAATTTATGATTTGCTGCTGAAAAATACCGCCGAGCACGATTGTTTGCCCATTTTCCACTAGCACTTGTGTCTGAATTTGCTGAGTATCAATTGCAACAGCTGGCCCAGTTCCTGTTTGAACTGTATCTCCTCGCGTATCTTGAGTAATAATTAAATCCAAAATAACTTTATTATCAGGAGTTATATGAGGGGTTACTTGTAAACTCAGTACTGCTTTTTTAAAGCTAACCGTTGTCGCACCACTAGAAGCTGACTCAACATAAGGTATTTCAGTACCTTGCTCTATTCGTGCTTGTTGTTGGTTTGCAGTAGTAATACGAGGGCTCGCAATAATCTCACCTTTGTTTTCTTCCTCAAGAGCTGTTAACTCTAAATCAATCAAAGTACCGTTAGCTAACTTGGCGATATGCATGCCGATACTTGCTGATGGGTTTGTCACGGGTAAATTCACGTTTAAACGATCAGAGATATCAGGAATGATACCATTTGATATTGTATTAGCGCCTTCAAGTGTACCTGATATGCCATCACTGCCCTGCTGGTCGCTAAACCCCCAGCGCACACCTAAATCTTCGGTTACATTATCACGTACGGTTACCATACGTGATTCGATTACAACCTGTCTAACCGCTATATCAAGTGTTTCGACCATGCGTCGCACGCTCTCAATACTTTTGGCCGTATCTTTGAGTAATAATGTATTAGTACGCTTATCAACAGATACGCTACCACGTTGAGTGATAATACTATTTGTATCTGTTTTTAATAAATCAGCAAACTCTTCTGCTTTTGCGTAGTTTAAACGAATGTATTCACTGTAAAGCGGCTCTAAGTTTTCTACGTTCTGCTTTGCTTGTAAATCTTTAGCTTCACGTGCTGCAAGCTCTTCTGATGGGGCAACCATCAAAATAGAACCATCCATACGCTTGTCTAAGCCTTTAATTTTAAGTACAACATCAAGCGCCTGATCCCAAGGCACGCCATCTAAGCGTAATGTAATATTGCCTGTCACCGAGTCACTAGTGACTAAATTAAAGTCATTATAGCCCGCTATGATTTGTAACACTGCACGAACAGAAATATCTTGAAAATTTAATGTCATTAGGCGGCCTTGGTAATCTTTACCGCCATCTAAATATGCATTTTGCGTTTCGTCTTTTTCCACCGTTAAAGTAAGAATATTATCTATTTGTTGGTAGGTAAAAGTAAAAGCGGCATTTGGTTCAATAACAACGCGGCTTAATCCATCTTCTTTAAAAGTTTCAATGCTGCTTACTACGGTGCCAAAATCGAGCACATCTAACTCATACAGTAAGTCATCTAAAATATCTGTATGATGAAAATCAGCAATAATTTTACCACCACTTTCATGCACTTCTATTGCGGCTTGCGTATCTTGTAAGAACACCAGTATTTTTGCCTCGCCCTTCTCCCCCCGACGAAAGTCAATAGACTGAATCCGATTGATATAATTTCCAGACACTGCATCAGAGCTAGTTGCTTCATCATCAACGTCTTGCTCTGTTAATGGGTTATCAGAAACACGTAAAGACACTAAATTATTATTAACTTCCGTCTCATAGATTTTCAAACGAGTAAGATTTATTGTTACTTTTAATCCCTTATCAGTAAGTACATTAGTAACATTATTAATGCCAGCTTGGTTTACCTGTACATTTTCAAGACCTTGCTCTAATTGTGCCGAATCAAACATCATTTCAATTCGTGCCGGGCTATTAAATACTTGTATTTTTGGTTCTTGCGTTAACTTTTCATCAAATACCAGCTGCAACTCGGTTTCACCCTTGAGTAATGGGTTATAACGAATATCATAGAGCAACGGCGCTGCAATAGCTGAATTGGCTATAACCAGAGCTAAAGTTGCAAATAGAGCTCGTTGAATACGGTTGTGCCAAAGTACACCCTTATGCATTTTGTTCTTACCTTTTTTGTTATTAACCTGCGCCATTGGTTGCCGCCTCTAACATTTCTAATTTAGTCAGGCGCTCTTTCCAACAACCAGACCCATCTGGGATTAATTCTATTAACTCAATATAATCATTATTTACTGATTGTACTTTGCCATCATAGCTACCTAAATAATTACCGACTGTAATACGATGTAAAGTATCGTCTGTAGCTGTAATGAGCGCCCAAGCTTGTCCACTTGATCCGATTGTTCCTTTCATAGATAAATTATCCAGTGGGTATTTTTCTAAGGTTTCACGTTGGCGTTCAGGATCCGGATGTAAACAATTTTTAACTTGAGTTAATTTGTTTTGGATTATTTCAGGCTGCGGGGCCACAAAAGGACTCCTTAGCTGCCCAGCGTTATATTCAAAATGCTCGAACTTTGTTAATTCAGGAATTGCTTCAACTCTAGCAGTCGTACTCGCTTTAACTTGATCTATAAACTCTTTTTGTTCTGAGGTATCGTCGTTACAACCACTTAGCAGGAGAGCAACTATAGGAATAAAGGAAAAATGCTTCACTTTACCTCCCCTTCTTCATAGCGATAAGTTTTTGCCACCACACTAAATGTTAACTGCTTTTCGCCTGAGGATGAAATAGAAAAGTCATGTAAGCTCACAATACGCGGCAATTGAGCCACTTTTCCCACAAATTCACCAAACTCATGATAAGTACCTACAACCTCTATTTTAATAGGTAGCTCAGTATAAAATTCTTTTTCAACTTCTGGCAGCCAGCCAATCTTTAAAAAAGTTAAACCACTTGTAGTTCCCACATAAGATAAATCATCTAACAAACCAGGGGTTTCATTTGAGGTAGGTAAACGCTTTAATAATTGAGAAAATTTCTCCTCCATTTTAAGCATTTGTTCACGATAAATATCAAGCCTGCTGGCTACAGCATATTTGGTACGATAAGTTGTCCGTAATTCAACTTCTTTTGTAACCGCATTATGGTAACTATCAATTTCATCAGATACCAATAAGCTATAACTAAAAAACAGCACTAAAGCAGCAACAAATGTAGCGCAAATAACCTTAACAGCAATTGGCCATTCGCCAATATTATCAAGTTCAATCTCATTCCAATCAATATCACTAAACGCTTTTAAATCAAGGTTCATTTGGAACCTCACCAATTTTATCAAATGGTTTAACGTAAAACTCCATATTGAAATCACTAAGTAAACGAGAAGATTGATTGCCAGCAACAATGCCTTGCATTGTTGGGCGCTCTAATAAATATGAGTTTTGTACTTCTCTAAGCATGTTGGAGAGGCGGTTATTTGATTCACTGCGCCCTAATACATGAATTCTATTGCCTCGACGTTCTAACTTAGTTAAATAAACACCAGCGGGGACTATTTTAGCAACTTCATCCATTATTTGAGTGCCTAAGTTACGACTGCTCTGTAATTCTTCAATTAGATGCATACGTTGTTGTAAGTTTTCTTTCCTATAATCTAAATCTCTAATATCACTAATTTTCTTATCTAATAGACTAATTTCTGAACTGAGGTAGTTATTTTTTAAATTCTGTCCATCCTTTAAAGCAGTATAGAACGAGTTCAATACATACATACTTGCAAAACAAACAATAACAACAGCAATTAAAATAGTAACAAATTTCTTTTTTGACTCTTCGCGTTGCAATTCACGCCAAGGTAATAAATTTATATGTGGCATGATGAAAAATTCCTTAATGCCAGTCCTGTCGCAATAGCAAACTGTGTTCTATGGCGTTGCATTACATTACGGTCTACCTTGGGAGAAATTTCCATATTCGTAAACGGTTCTACAACAATGGAGTGGATACCAAGTTCTTCTATTAATAAACGATCTAGCCCATTTATCATGGCAGTTCCACCGGTTAGAACAATATAATCAATTTGGTCTTTACCGCTGGTAGTCAAAAACATCTGTACCGCTCGACGTACTTGTTGAAGTAATGATGTTTGAAAAGGAGCAAGTACTTCAAAAGTGTAATTTGGCGGAAGATCACCCGATGTTTTTCCAATTTCAGCTTCATCGAACCCTTTATTATAGTAAGCAACAATACTATTGGTATATTGATCGCCGCCAAAAACTTGATCGCGGGTATATATTGTTTCACCGGCTTGTACAACACTCACCAACATCAACACAGCACCAATATCAACTACAGCAACACACTTATTAAAGGCATCGCTTGGTAACTGCTTGTAATAAACATCCATCGAACGGCTCAATGCATAGCTTTCTACATCAACAACTTTCGCTTCTAAATTTGCAACTTCTAAAGCGCCAACTCGCGCTTCGACACTTTCTGTGCGGGCTGCAGAAAGTAACACATTCATTTTACTTGGATCGGCTTCATTTGTTGATAATTTTTCAAAATCTAAGCTAACTTCATCAAGGGGGTATGGAATAAGGCTATCAGCCTCAATTTCAATTTGTGATTCAAGTTCAGCGTCAGTTAATGACACATCCATAAAAATAACTTTAGTAATAACTGTTTGGCCAGAGACGGCTACAGCAGCAGATTTTAGTGATTTTGGTAACTTTCTTTTTAATTTTGATATTACATTACCAATTGCTTCAATATCTTGAATAATACGTTCGCTCATTGCGCCCTTAGGCATTGGTTCAATCGCTAATGCTTCAAGACGAAATCCAGTTTCAATTTCACTTAAAAGTACCGCCTTGATAGAGTGCGATCCAATATCAATTCCTACCATCATTTTTGACGGCTTTTGAAATAGTTGACTTAGCATGTTTGAAACTTGGCCTTTGTTTTAATAATAAACAAGTTATAATTTTTATCTTAAAAAATATTATTCATTTTTTAATCAATATATACTAGCAGTCTCCATACATAATTGGGAGTCCATTTAGGGAAATATAAGTGATTTTATTAAAACGAACTTTACAATTTTTTATCATTTGCACATTACTTGGGCTGATTACTTTAATCAGTCTTTATTACTACGTTAAACCTGATATTCCAAGTGTGCAAGTTTTAAAAGATGTGCAATTACAAACTCCTATGCAAGTATTCACTAAAGATGGCCTTCTGATCAATCAATTTGGTGAAAAAAGACGGATCCCCGTAACGATTGACGAAATACCAAAACCTTTAATAAATGCATTTTTAGCAACTGAAGATAATCGTTTTTATGACCATGTGGGAATAGACCCTATTGGTATTGTTCGTTCTGCATTGGTTTTGATTTCAACAGGCGAAAAAAAGCAAGGTGCAAGTACAATAACAATGCAGCTAGCTCGAAACTTCTTCTTAACTCGTGAAAAAGCTTATATTCGTAAAGTTAAAGAAATTTTTATAGCGCTTCATATAGAAAATTTACTAACGAAAGACGAAATTCTTGAACTCTATTTAAACAAAATAGAACTAGGTAACCGTGCTTTTGGTATTGGCGCTGCTGCACAGGTATATTACGGAAAAGAATTAAAAGATCTTACACTTGCCCAAATGGCGATGATTGCCGGCTTACCCAAAGCGCCATCAGCCTTAAACCCGATCCGTAACCCAACTCGCGCAAAATCTCGTCGCAATGTTGTTCTTGGCCGCATGTTAACAGAAAACTACATAACACAAACACAATACAACGATGCCATCAGGCAACCTATTACAGCTTATTTTCACGGTGCAGAAATTGATCTGTATGCTCCTTATATTTCTGAAATGGTGCGTGCAGAAATGGTGGCACGTTACGGAATCGATAAAGCCTATAACTCAGGTTATAAAATATTTACTACTGTTGAGTCACAAGTTCAAAAAGCGGCACAAACAGCACTCATCAATAATTTACACAATTATGATATGCGCCATGGTTATAGAGGCTCTGTTAAAACGTTGTGGGATCCAGAAACACAGCCTGTATTTAGCAAGTCTCAAATACTCAGTGAGCTAAAATCTGTAAATGAGTTTGGCCAATTAAAAGCGGCCGTTGTAATCGCAGTGAATGACAAAACAGCTGATGTATTACTTAAAAGTGGCGAGCAAACCACACTAACTTGGGATAACCTAAAGTGGGCTCGTAAATACATCACGCGTTATCGTCAAGGCTTTGCACCTAAAGCAACTAATGAAATACTCGCACCCGGCGAACAAATTTGGTTACGTAAAAATACCGACGGTAGCTATTTACTTAGCCAAATTCCTGAACCATCTAGTGCCATCGTTTCTCTTGACCCACAAAATGGGCGCATTAAAGCGATTGTGGGTGGTTATAGTTTCGAACAAAGTCAATATAACCGAGCAGTACAAGCTAAGCGCCAAGTAGGCTCTAATATAAAACCTTTTATTTACTCTGCTGCACTGGAAAAAGGCTACACCTTAGCCTCAATATTAAACGATGCACCAATTAACCAATGGGATAAAAGCCAAGGTGTTGCATGGCGACCAAAAAACAGCCCCGCTGTTTATAATGGACCTATTCGTATTCGTCGTGCTTTAGCACAATCTAAAAACGTTATTTCGGTGCGCTTGTTACGCGGAGTTGGCCTACAGCGTACGGCAGAGCACCTACTAAAATTTGGCTTCAAAAATTCAGATATTAATCGCAGTGAATCACTTGCGCTTGGTAGCGCTTCTATTACGCCGCTTGAACTTGCACGCGGTATGAGTGCTTTTGCAAATGGCGGGCATTTAATAGAACCCTACTTCATTTCTGAAATTCAAGATGCTTATGGTGACGTGTTATTTAAAACAAATCCAACAGAAGCTTGTGACGATAGCGATAGTACGTTAAGCGTATTGAACAACGATGTAACAATGCAGAATTTCGAAACTGAAAAGCAACAAGAAAAAAAATGCGCACCACGGATTATCTCTAAACAGAATGCATTTTTAATTGCTGATGCAATGCATAGTGGTATTTGGGGCGGTGGTAGTTGGGCACATAAAACAGGCTGGAGCGGAACAGGCTGGCGTGCTCAAGCATTAAAGAGACGTGATCTCTCAGGTAAAACAGGCACGACTAATGACTCAGTAGATACTTGGTTTAGTGGCTTTAATCGTAATGTACTAACGTCTGTATGGGTTGGGTTTGATAACCCCGGTAACTCGCTAGGCCGCTCAACATATAATAACAACCTTGATAGCAGTCAAATCTCAGGGGCAGAGTCAGGGGCTAAAACGGCGCAACCAGCATGGATTGAGTTTATGAAAGTGGCACTTGAAGATGCACCAGAAGCGCCTATAGAACCACCCGAAGACTTAGTATCTATTCGTATTGATTTAGCAACAGGTTTACTGAGCCACAAAAACGATTACACAAGCCGCTTTGAATATTTTGACAAAGGTACAGCCCCAACTAAGTATGTACTTTCCCAACCTACCGATATATTTGAGGAAGATACAAAAACAGAAGAAGAGCTATTTTAAATAGCGTTAAATAAAAACGGCAGCCACTTTAGGCTGCCGTAATGCTACCTTAAATTTTGGACCAGCCAATACAAATCAGAATGTACACCCGCTGCAGTGACCTCTTTACCAGCACCAGGGCCTTGGATAACGAGCGCGTTATCGCTATACCACTTACTATTTATAACAAAAATATTATCTCCTGGCGTTAAACTAGCCAAAACATCACTTTGTAATACATACGCGATACCGACTTTCGCTATTACTTCATTTTCTGCGATTTCGAGCAAGCCTGTATAACGAAGCACCGAATTTTGTGCCTTAGCTCTCTTTGCATGCTCTTGAATAAAGCTATCTAACTGGGATTTTTTACTTAAAAAATCATCCCAACTCCCTTGCGCAAGCTCATCAGGCATCAATGCCGAAAGACTAATATCCTCAAGATTTAATTCAACCCCCAACTCTCTGGCTAAAATAAGCAATTTTCGCTGCATATCACGCCCAGATAAATCCTCGCGAGGATCGGGCTCCGTAAAACCCATTTTTTGCGCTTCGAGCACTAAATCTGAAAATATAATCGAACCATCATACTTACTACACAACCACGATAACGTCCCAGAAAATACGCCCTCAATACGTGTTATTTTATCGCCACTATTTTGTAAATCAGCAAGCGCAAAATTAATAGGTAAACCAGCCCCCACACTGGTGTTATAACGCCAATGTAAGTTGCGTTCAGAGATACTTGTACGTAGTGCTTTATACCAATTAGTAGGAGCTGTACCTGCATACTTATTAGCACTTATTAAATGACAATCCATTTCTACAAAATCAGGATATAACCGGCTAAACTTTTCACTCGCTGTTATATCTACAATCACTTTATGTTCGTAATCAAGTTCATCAATTGCATTTAATAATGTTTGGTTTTGATAATCAGACGCTTCAAGTTGAAACTGGGTTTTCCATTGCGATACACCAATCCCATTAGGATTAAAAAGCATTTTTTGAGAGCGCACTAAGCCAACAAGCTTAATACTAAAGTCATCTGATAAGCGCTCAACTTGAGTAGATAACTGTTCAATAAACACCTCACCTACATTACCAAGTCCAGCGACTATTAAAGCAATTTCCTGCCCTTTGTTAATCAGCTTATCGTGTAATATGCTAAGTATATCGCTATCAATCACTTGATCAGTAAGTAATAAAATATAGCCGCTATCTTGGTGTGCAAATCGTGGTTCAATCGCATGTGCATTTAATAAATTAATCGCCAATAAGTGCAATTTACTAATATCTTGCTCTGGCGCTATCACAGCACACCCGTGTAAGCTCGATTCGTTAATATTAGCTCGACCTTCAAAATAGCTAATAACCTGATGCGTCGAAATAGCTGGCACAACTAAGTACGTCTCACCATTTTGACTAAAGTGATGCAAGCTATGCTGAATAAGCTGACTCACATGCGCAATATCTCCTTCACTTAAGTTTTCAACTATTAATAAATCAATATTTTGTAACGTTGTTATAAAGCGCTTTTGTTTGGCACTACCTTCTTTAACGATGTCAGTAGAGCTAGCTTGTGCATCAAAACTACTTCGTACTGATAATTTTATATCCGTATTTTTAAGAGGAGATAATGTTTTAGCATGCAATACGGGGTTACCTAGCCGTGCTAATAAATTGGCCTGTCCACGACACACCTTCGCGTATTTAATCGCTTTACTAACTTTACGAGGGTCGGTACTAAATACACCTTGTGTATCAGTCCAAATACAGACTTGTTTTGCATGACAATAATTAGCGAGTAAGGTCGCACTATAATCACTTCCATTACGACCAAGCGTTACAGTATCCCCTGCTGTATTAGCTGCAATAAATCCAGTTACAACGTTAATTTTATTATGCGCAATTAAGTTTGCGCACTGTTGAGTATTTTGTTCATGTAATAACTGCCCATCATTTAATGTAAATAAAGCACGCGCATCGTGAACACACGCATCAACATTAAGCTCCTGCAGGTAAGCAGCGAGTACGCGTGCTGACCATAACTCTCCATGAGCAAGCAATTGGGCTTCTTGTAGCTGCCCTGTTTGCGCTAACAGCGTTATTGTTGATAGCTCTTCATTCAATATTTTTAGAGCGTTACGCTTTGTATTAGCTTGTAATAACTGCTCTATTAAATCTATTTGATGATTATTTAACTGTAATAAAATATCAGTAATTACATGTGTATCTTGCTGCTGGTAACTTTGCCATAACTTAACTAGTGTATCGGTTGTTTTCCCAGCTGCTGATACCACAACGCAATCACCAGGTTGTGTGTGCTCTAATATAATACCCGCAACACTTTTGTAACGCTGCGCTGAACTTAAACTCGAACCGCCAAATTTATGTATATTTTTAGTCATGTTCGTTACCAAAGCGCGGGGTAAGCGGCACTTAACTTAGCATCACCGCTCGATGTTCCCGCACCTTTAGTTAATCGATTTGTATTGTTTTTTCTGCCAGGTTTTACAAGTGTAAATACACGTTCAAGATCTGCTAATAAATCTTCAATGTCTTCTATTCCGACAGAAACACGAATAAGCGTATCACCAACGCCGGCTTCTAAGCGCGCTGTTGCATCCATCCCTGCATGCGTCATGGTCGCAGGGTGGCATATTAAGCTCTCAACGCCGCCTAGCGACTCAGCTAAACTAAAGTTATGTAGACTAGTTAAAAAAGCCGCAGCATCGTTTATGTCGCCTTTAATATCAAAGCTAACCATGCCACCAAAACCAAGCTGCTGTGCTTTCGCTAATTCATGTTGGGGGTGCGACTCAAGCCCAGGGTAATAAACTTGGCTAACGAACTCAGATTCTTCGAGATACTTAGCTATTGCTAATGCATTTTCTTGATGCTGCCTTAATCGCACATTTAAAGTACGTAAACCACGAAGCGTTAAATAGCTATCAAAAGGTGCCCCTGTGATACCAATGTTATTAGCCCACCAAGCAAGCTCGTCACCGATCTCTTGTGTTGCAGCAATAACAGCACCGCCCACTACATCTGAGTGTCCGTTAATATATTTAGTGGTTGAATGCACCACAATATCTACACCAAACTTAATCGGATTTTGTAAAGCAGGCGATAAAAATGTATTGTCAGCGGCCACCAGTGCGCCACACTGCTTAGCAATATCAGTAACCGCTTTAATATCAGTTAAACGTAGTACAGGGTTACTTGGTGTTTCAATCCAAATGAGTTTTGGTTTAATTACTAATATTTTTTGAAGACTTTCTGGTTTTGTTAAATCTAAAACCTCAAGCTTTAGCAAGCCACGCTTTTGCAGGGACGTAAATAAACGGTAGCTTCCACCGTAGCAGTCGTGTGGGATCACTAACGTGTCATCGTAATTAAGCAGCTGAGTTGCTAAATGTACAGCCGCCATGCCTGTGGCTGTAATTATGCCGCGTACTCCCCCTTCGAGCTCAGCAAGGGTCTCAGCTAAGATATCGCGGTTAGGATTACCGCTGCGGCCATAATCATATTGGCGTTTAGTATCAAAATCGGCAAACGAATAAGTAGTCGATAAATAGATTGGCGCGACCACTGCACCGTGGTGTTTATCGGCTTCAACGCCACTACGGACCGCAATGGTTGCTTTGTTTTTTTCGCTCATATTCGTCACCTGATTAATTTGGATGTTTAGACGTCTAAAAGAGTAGTTTATTCAATTTGAGATGTCAAAACATTTAAACAGCTAGATGGCCAAACAACTAGTATTTGACTATCTTTTTTAAATCGATAGAATTTCACGCATATTCACACGCATTTTAGCGCATGTGAGCAATTAATAATCTGAGGCAACGATACATCTTATGGCTAAATGGAATGGTGAGTATATTCACCCATACGCAGAACACGGGAAAAAATCAGAACAAGTTAAGAAGATCACCGTTTCGATCCCACTGAATGTATTAAAGGTATTAACTGACGAACGTACTCGTCGTCAAATTAATAACCTGCGTCACGCAACAAACAGTGAGCTGCTATGTGAAGCGTTTTTACATGCATTTACAGGCCAACCTTTACCTAATGACGATGACTTACGTAAAGATAACGCTGAAAAAGTACCAGAAGAAGTGAAAAAAATAATGCAAGAAATGGGGTTAGAAGTCCCTGTTTTAGATGACGAATAAATAGATAAAGTAAAATA
>NZ_BADY01000065.1:0-30782 GCF_000241185.1 Pseudoalteromonas sp. BSi20495 | reverse complement strand
ACTAAATTAGCTAGCTCACGAATGTTACCAGGCCAAGCATGCTCTTTTAAGCTCTCCACTGCGCGCTCAGTAAACTTAGCGGTAGAACCTGTTTGATCGTTAACACGGCGCATCAGTTCTTTTAAAAGCAGTGGAATATCATCTGCGCGCTCACTTAATGACGGGTTTTCAATAGGAAATACATTTAATCGATAGTACAAATCTTCACGAAAACTACCTTCTTCAATCATATTTTCTAAATTTCGGTGCGTTGCAGCAATAACACGTACATCAGCTTGAATCGCCTTTGTACCGCCAACTCGCTCGTAACTGCGTTCTTGTAATACGCGCAGCAACTTAACCTGCATTTGCAACGGCATATCACCTATTTCATCTAAAAACAGCGTACCACCTTGTGCAAGTTCAAAGCGTCCTTTACGAGCGGATATTGCTCCTGTAAATGCCCCTTTTTCATGGCCAAATAGCTCACTTTCTAATAACTCCGCCGGAATAGCACCACAGTTAACAGGCACAAATGGCCCATTGTTACGCTTAGAAAGCAAGTGTACATTACGAGCAACAACTTCTTTACCGGTTCCTGACTCACCTAAAATTAAAACATTAGCGTCCGTTTTTGCCACTTGCTCAATTAAAAAGCGTACATCTTTTACTGCATCTGTTTCACCCACTAGCCCGTCAAAGGTTTTAAGGGGTTTGGTATGTTTATGTCCATTTGGTAACATTCGCTGATATTGCTGACAATCGTGAAGCAACTGTGTTGTTACTTCATGACTAAACGGTTCGCAAATGAGGCCAACCACATTAGCAATGCTTAGTAATGGTTTAAGGGTTTCGCCTATTAATAAAAAAGGTAAGGTTGGGTAGCGCTTAATTAAACCTTCGTGATCAAGGGACTGCAATGCACCTAAAATGATCATGCATTCTTTTTGTTGGTACTTTTCACACTCTTGTTCAAAATTTGTTTCATTTAACAATTGTACTGCTTCACCAATAAAAGTAAGCGATGCATTTAAACCTATTGCGCGATTGTTATTATTATCTAAAATCAAGATCATATTTAGCGAGCCGTACTTTCACTCATTTATTTAATTACCTAAATTGTAAGCCAGTTCGCCATGGATGCAAGCGATAGCGGCATTTTTTTGACATAAACGCCAAAAAACAGACAGCTAGTTAAAGTAACAATACTTAAGAATTAATCATTAAGTATCAAAAATTAAAGTAATACTAAAATAGCCTCAGCGGATTGGTTAGCTTGTCCACGAAGCGCAATTGACGCTTGCGTTAGAAAATCGTTAGATATCTGCTGAGAAATTGCCTTTGCGTAGTCAGTATCTTGAATTCGGTTTTTACTAGCGGAAATATTTTCATTTTTCTCATCTAAACCACGAATTGTATTTGATAGCGTATTTTCAAATGCCCCCAGTTCAACACGTTGATTATTTATTTCAGCACCCACTTTATCGCTAATATCAATTGCTGCCCGCGCACCATCTTGAGTCGAAATATTGATGCCAGAAATAACACTTGCAATACTACGATCAATAGCTGTGAAACTATGTACTGCATTTACATCTTGTCCAATTTGAAATGACACAGATTGCCCATCAAAAAGAGTTTTACCGGCGAATGATGCATTCACAAACGTGTCTGTTATCTGGCTTTGTAATTGTGCTACTTCATCTTGTAAAGCATCACGGTCATTATTAAATGCACCATTACCCGCTTGAATAGACAACTCACGTATACGTGAAACCGCATCATTAACCCCCAATAGATTAGAATTCAGTAACCTGCGAATAAGAAATCCCATCGTGAGCATTGCTTACTGCTTGCCCGTAACCATTTTGTTGGGAGATCAATCTATCTATAATTTGCAATGTTGCAATGTTGCAACGTTGCAACGTTATCGGCCCCGGAATTTACTTTTTTACCAGAGGCAAGTTGCTCAGACCGCTTATTACTCGCTTCCAGTGCTTGGTTTAAAAAACTAGCTGTGGGCGATTCAATCTTCATAATAGGCTCCGACAAACTTATTGATTAAAATTATAGCTTAATTTGCGAAATTTTGCGCTTTGTACCATGGTTAGACTAAATTAACTTGGCACTTTGCTTGCTTAGTGGTTAAAGTATTGAGGTGTGTATTAAAAGATCAC
Source organism: Pseudoalteromonas sp. BSi20495 (assembly GCF_000241185.1). Classification (NCBI taxonomy): domain Bacteria; kingdom Pseudomonadati; phylum Pseudomonadota; class Gammaproteobacteria; order Alteromonadales; family Pseudoalteromonadaceae; genus Pseudoalteromonas; species Pseudoalteromonas sp. BSi20495. The sequence goes on along the minus strand of NZ_BADY01000065.1, from coordinate 28,626 downwards.
GTTTGCGTGTCATAAAACGCTAATAATAAATAATTTGGGTAGCACTATGTTCGATAACAAAACAATTTTAATCACCGGTGGTACCGGTTCATTCGGAAAAAAATACGTAAAAACGCTACTTGAGCGTTATAATCCTAAAAAGATTATTATTTTTTCGCGCGATGAACTAAAGCAATTTGAAATGCAACAAGAGTTCGACCAGCCTTGTATGCGTTATTTTATTGGCGATGTAAGAGATAAAGACAGATTAATACGTGCCATGCGAGGGGTGAATTTCGTTATTCACGCTGCGGCATTAAAGCAGGTACCGGCCGCTGAATACAACCCTATGGAATGTATAAAAACAAATATTAACGGCGCTGAAAACGTGATTGATGCAGCCCTTGATAACGACGTAGAAAAAGTGATTGCTTTGTCTACTGATAAAGCCGCGAACCCCATTAACTTGTATGGCGCCACTAAATTGGCGTCAGACAAACTTTTTGTTGCCGCTAATAATATTGCAGGTGGCAACCGCACTACTTTTTCTGTTGTGCGCTATGGTAATGTGGTTTGTTCTCGAGGTTCTGTTGTGCCAGTTTTTCAAAAATTTATTGATGAAGGGCGCGACCATATTCCAATAACACACAATGAAATGACTCGTTTTTGGATAAACCTTCAACAAGGCGTCGATTTTGTACTAACCAATTTTGAACGTATGTTAGGCGGTGAAATATTCGTTCCTAAAATCCCTTCAATCCGTATTACAGACCTTGCAAAAGCGATGGCTCCTGACTTACCACTAAAAATAATTGGTATTCGTCCTGGTGAAAAACTTCATGAGGTTATGTGTCCTGCCGATTTATGTTTTGAAACCTACGAGTACAACGACCACTTTGTTATTGCTCCTGGCATTAAATTTAGTAGCCGTAGTAATGACTTTACCGTTAACGCAATTGGCGAAAAAGGCAAAAAGGTAGAGCAAGGATTTGAATATAACTCTCTTCATAACTCGCATTACATGACGATTGATGAGATTAAAGAATTTAACACTCAGGCATTAAGTTAAAGCTGAATAAAATAAATGATTCCATATGGTAAACAACTAATAAGCCAAGCAGATATTGATAGCGTTGTGGCTGTTTTACAGTCTGATTGGCTAACTCAAGGGCCAAAAGTACCCGCTTTTGAGGCTGCTATTGCAAAATACTGTAATGCTCAATACGGTATTGCTGTTAATAGCGCGACTTCTGCTCTACATATTGCATGTTTAGCATTAAATGTAAGCGAAGGCGATACTGTTTGGACATCGCCAATTTCATTCGTAGCCTCAGCCAATTGTGCGCTTTACTGTGGTGCTGCAGTGGACTTTGTAGATATTGACTTGGCAACTGGCAATATGTCAGTGTCTGCCCTTGCTGATAAGCTTATTAGCGCAAAACAAAATAATTGCTTACCTAAAGTCGTTATCCCTGTTCACTTGGCAGGTCAATCGTGTGATATGGAAGCTATTTACGATTTATCAAAGCAGTATGGTTTTAAAATCATTGAAGATGCATCGCATGCTATTGGCGCACAATATAATGGCAATAAAGTCGGTTGCTGTGAATTTTCAGATATCACTGTATTTAGTTTTCACCCGGTAAAAATAATTACCTCTGCCGAAGGCGGTATGGCGGTTACTAATAATCAACAGCTTGCAAAAAAATTACAACGCTTAAGAAGTCATGGGATCACTAATGATCCAAATGAAATGACTGAGCAAAGCCATGGTCCTTGGTATTACCAGCAAGTAGAGCTTGGCTTTAATTACCGAATGACAGAGCTACAAGCTGCACTTGGCCTCAGCCAACTTGATAAACTTGATGAATTTGTGACTACCAGAAACGCACTCGCTATTTCATATTCTAATGCGTTTGAAACTATGCCTCTTTCGCATTTAACACAACTCACAAAATGCTATTCAAGTTACCATTTATACGTAGTTAAACTTGCTGACGAACATAGCTACCTTCATAGGCATATTATTGAGCAATTGAGAAATAAAGGGATTATTAGTCACCTTCACTATATTCCAATACACACTCAACCTTTTTATAAAAAAATGGGCTTTAAAGACAGCGACTTCCCCAACGCAATGAAATATTATAAAACAGCATTCACTATCCCTTTACATCCTCAACTTACAGAGCAAGAGCAAAGCTATATTATTGATGAGATTGGTAAATTACTGTGAAGCTAGCACTAGGTACTGTTCAATTTGGTGTTGACTACGGAATAAGCAACACACTAGGCAAAACACATCAGAAAGAAATAAAAAAAATACTTAACCTTGCCAAAAGCGAAAATATAACGACCATTGATACTGCATCAGCCTATGGTAATGCTGAAAAAGAATTAGGCCAGTGCCCACTAAGTTCATTCAATATAGTTAGTAAAATTCCTCCTATATCTAATTTAAGCAATGTTAATGATTTTATAACAGAAACTGTTAAACAGTCTCTTCGCGACTTAAATTGTGACGCTTTATATGGATTACTACTTCATCGCTTTGAAGATTTTAGTCAATTCCCTATTGCACTTGACTGCTTAAAGCAAATTAAAGCAGATAATAAAGTAAAAAAAGTGGGAGTATCTTTATATTCCCCCGAGCAGATCAATAATGATGTATTAGCATTTGCAGATCTAATTCAGTTACCACTTAATATTCTTGATCAACGCTTCGTTCAATCAAATTCATTAAAACAACTAAAAGCTGCAGGTATAGAGATTCATACTCGTTCAGCCTTTCTTCAGGGATTATTGCTAATGCAAAGTGGCACTTTCCCAGATTATTTTAAACCTATTGCTCCTTTATTAGAAAAGCTTACCACGCTGAGTAATCACTTAAATGTCTCAAAGTTATCGCTAGCATTAAATTACGTGGTTAATATTAATGAAGTAGACAAAGTGGTTGTAGGTGTCAACAACGAACAACAGCTTAATGAAATTTTAAGCTGCTTAACTTCAAGCTTATCCAATATTGATTTATCTGAGTTTAACCTACCTGATGAGCGCTTTATTAATCCAGTACTTTGGCAATCAAACTGATAGAGATTGATAGTGAGTATGTGCTCTCGTGCATGTATTAATTAATTTAACTGTTTCAACAGGCCCAACGTTAAATAAGCAGTCAATCACACTCAAATGAGAGATAAACTCCCCCTTAACTTGTGGGTATTTAGGGTGGATAAAGTTTTGATAAAAAACATCAATGCCATTTTTAACTAATGCCCCGCCTGGGGTCTCTTGTTCAATGTAAGCCTGCGCGCCTACTGGTGATAAATAAGTATTACATTCTAGCTCATTACAAATAGATACTAGCCGAGCATCTTTAACACCAGACACGTCTTTAAGCTGAGAAGCTATAAATGTTGGTGTGGTTATATTCATGAACAGCATCAATACTCTAATGATTTTAATATTCATTTGAGCCAAGCAAGTAATGCTCTCATCTTTATAAATGGAATCTAATAGGGGAAATAACGAACTAAAAAACGGCGCTTTTGCGTAGCTTTCAGCAATGCTTTTAAGGTGCTTTCTTCGCCAAGGATTTTCACTAACAAATTGAGTATTTTCAATTGTTGCTGTCATTCTTCCTTTAGGGGTACTTACCGGACAAGTCAGCATAAGTTCTTGCTTACCCGATTTAATTTTATTTCTAACATGCCAATCACTTTTTTCAAGCTTTACGTTGTCTAAAAATACGAATCTATCGGCGCTATTAATTAACCCAAAATAACCTAACCAAGGTAAGTAAGTAGGCTGCATTATACTCAGTAACATGTTATTTCGCTTTTACTTAATTGCATTGTAAATTCATAAGGGTAACCACCTGGCTTAGTAACGTAGTCATGCTTTAGGGAAACAAAAGGTGTCATTGTTGTTTTGCATAATTCAAATAATTCTAGGGGGGAGACATAAAAAAGAGCCTCATTTTTAAATTCTACAAATGTCGATAACGCATTAAAAATAACCGACTGCTTACACTGCTGAATACTTTTTTGTAGGGTAAGTGTTAGAAAGCCCATGTTATCAGTCATTTTATTATTGAACACACCGCTAATAAGCACATGGTCATAGCCTTGTGCTATCTCATCCTCATATATATCAAACACTTTGAACTGAGCTTTTGTATCAGAGCTAAACTTGGCATTTGCGGCGTCTATAAACTCTGGCACAAAGTCATAACCTAAATACTCACCGGTAAAACCGTTATTTCTTAGATACAAAAGCATATCACCCAGCCCACAGCCTAAATCAATAACTCGGCTACTTGATGAAATCATATTCAGAAATATCGCAAATCTTACATTTTGTGATTCTTTTGATACATGCTGTACTGATTTGTGGCTGTCACCATACTCTTTATACAGAGACTGATAATACGACTTTAAAGTATTACTTGTCTTGGAAGTCATTTATAAACATTACCATATTGGTTAATTGCTCTTGAGGTGTTTCGGGACGGACAAATAAATTTATAATTTGATCATCAATCAATGACGCATTTGGATAATGTCCATTGGTTTGTAATTCACCTAACGATTTATAATGCTTAGTAAAAATAATGCCATTCTCTTTTGCCTTAGCTAAAAAGTGAGTTCTATTTTTTATGAGTAAAGGGTAGCGCCAATACGTTACTTCAGCATCAAAACTTGCTTTTACAAAAAGCGAATTAGTGATGTGATTTTGCAGGTAATCTACATTCTCTTTTCGCACTTGCATTTGCTTATTTAAATTTAAAAAGCGCTCATTTAATATTTCTAACTGTTTTACGTCACTAAATTGAGCCATTTTATTCTCGTTTAAAAACCCCTTAGCGCATTCAAATAACCGCTCAGAATTAGTTAAAATAGCTCCACCATATTGATTATCAATAGGTTTATCATACCCAAAACTTAAAATAGAGAAGTCGCCAAAGCTACCTAACGGTTTGCCTTTGTATTTACTGCCATACGCCAAACATGCATCTTCTATTAGTGTAATGTTGTTGTGTTTTGCAAACTTTGCTATTTCATCAATTTTACAATAGTGTCCGTAACCATGAACGGCCACTATTACTGATACAGAATCATTAAAAACAGCCTCTATATTAGTGACCTCCATAGACAAAGAGCACAACGAAACATCAGCCAAAATAACGTTGTAACCTGCCATTTGAATAGCAAACAAAACAATCGGGCAACAGCTTGCTGGCATTATTACTGAGCTACCCTTTGGAGCCGGTGAGGCGTTGAGTGCAGTTATAAGCGCAAAGCTGCCAGAACTAGTCAATAATGCATGCTGGCGGTCAAATGCAGTAGCAATAAGGCACTGTAATTGAGTTAAACCCATAACCTCAAATCCTTGCGATAACGAGATAAAGGAAAGTCTTCTGGTTGAATAAGTATTTCTACTTTCTTAACACAGTGCTGTAAATCGGTTTTTAATTGCTCAAAAGAAAAAAAGCGCCACTGAGAATACCGATGTATTAACGGGATCGTTTTTTCATATTCTAGATCACTTGCACTTTTTATATCATGCTCAAAGTGTTTATCGAGTATATCGCCAATCAAAATTACACCACCTGGCTTGCATACCCGTATCATTTCTTTAATCACATCAAGTGCATATTGATAGCTTGGGAAGTAATGAAAAATACTGTAACTGAGTACTCTTTCAAACTCATTGTTGTCAAACTGAAGAACACTCGCTTGTGATTGATAAAAAACGCCTTGAGGAAGTAATTTTTTTGCTTCATCTATCATTGCTTGAGAGTAGTCAACACCTGCATACTGCGAGCATTTGTGTAATTTTGATAATAGTAAGCCGTTGCCACACCCTACATCTAAAATACTATTACCTTGCGCTGAAAACATGAGTTTTTGCTCAACATCATCGATGAGCGCCTGCCAAAGTGTATCGTCAAAGGGGCGCCCGACCTGTGCTTTAAAATCACTGTTTATACGAGCAATTTCATCCCACTCTACTTGTTTAGAATTAAACTCACTCATTTGATACCTTTATAATTTCTTGTGCGAATTGCTCGGTCGAATCGAGATAATATGATGATAACATTGCGTCTCTTTGCGCTAGAACACCGGTGTGTAAAAACCCCTCAATGTTTAATGTTAAGCTTTCTATCGTTGCATCTTCAGCAAGACCCAAATCAAAGGTTAAATGTGCTCTGGCAAGTTCTAAAGTGTCTGTATGTTGTTCTCTCGTTTGTGAAATAGCACAGTTAGGTATAAGGCAAAAACCAGCTTCATACTTTGTTAATCCCCCACCATTAATGATTAAATCGGCTTGTTTGTAAACAGCAGACATATCATCAACAAACTCTAATGCTTGGTAAGTATTATTTTTTAAACTAATAGAAGGGGCTTTTTGATCTAATAAAATAATTTTCTTACCTACCACTAGCTTATCTAAGGCATTTACAACATGCGTAGCGACATCAAATCGATCATTACCGCCAATAAAAACCAAAATAGTATTAATACTATTTTGAAAGTGCTCCTGTGAGCGACTTCGCCTTAATGATAATAACTCTTGGGCAAATGAAAAGTAACGCAGCCCTAATCTATGTTTGGTTGTTGAGCGAAAAAACGCCTCTGCGTTAAATCTAAAATTCACAATAAGATCTATAAAATTGTAATTGTATTGATCAAAATCGTCGATGATGCATAGCTTCAACCCTATTTTTTTTAACTCAAATAATTGCTCACAGGTAAAATGATAGCTATCAGCAAGCACCGTCATATTTGGCTCAAAAATAAAGTCACTGCCTGCTACGGTGAACCCCAAATGATTAATTCGCTGGGTAGAAAATTGGTCAAAGTCGCCAAAAAAAACAATATTACTATAAGGCTGTAATGCAAAAGTCGCCCTTGCAACATTTAAACACCTTGATAAATGCCCAAAGCCTGTTTTTATAGTTCCATTGCAATAGAAAATAAAATTAGCCAACAGTGCAATACTCTTTTAATTCTTTATGAGCAAGAACAAGCACATCAGATAACAACCAGCAACGACCACTAAACCTACCCGACACAATAATATTTTTAAAAGAATTTGTTAATGTTTCATAATTAATCTGTGTTGTAGTACAAAAATCATGTGTAGGCACAGGAAAAGTATTATCAATTATTTGTACACATCCACTTTTCATTTTGGTATTAGACGTTATGATTCCCATATTTTTTAGATCAATAACACCCTGCTCTAATGTGTATGTAGGATCTGCTTTGTACCTTAATACCTCTGCTGATACTTGATACTTATCGCTTTGCCTTAAATTGTTATACAGTGTAACCCTGAAAATATCCGAACATGGGTCCCAGTTCCAAAGGTAATGCGATTCTTTATTTAAAGGCTGCTTATCAAACGTAAAATGTAAGATATTTGCGGTCCTAAATATCGGTTTATAATTTGCGATCGGTAAATTAGCGGCCTTTAGTGCAAATACGGGCGGCGCACTCCAAAATAACAAGTCACACTTAATATGTGAGCCATCATTAAGGCTAAACGCAGTAACTAAATCATCTTGATATTCAATATCTAACACTTGACTATTACAGCGAATTTCAATCCCTAAAGACTCAGCTTTTGCCTGTAATTGATCAATCCAAGTCTGCGCGCCTTTAGAGCTATTTGGGTAGTAATAATTAGGAAGGTATGAACCTTGCTCTGCTAGTAATGCTTCAAATTCAGCAGCACTATGATAGCCAAGCTTTTTGTCAAACTCTGGATGTTGCTTTAACACTCGTGACAAAGATGCATTGAATGCTTTTATTCTTGTAGTACCAAAATAATTAATGCTGGTATTTTTAGCTAAATCAGTAAATGCTACATCACTGCCATAAAGCTTATTAATAACCGGTTTTGCAAGGTACTGATAAAACACTACACCTAAAGTTTCACATAAATATTGCTCAATATTATCGGCCTCAGACCCTGATACGAGTGACATAAACTCACCAATACCTTGTTTATAAAGTGCTGAATCTAATTTTCTTGCATCAATTGTTTGTGTTTCTAAATCCCACTTACCTGCAAAGTAATTCCCTGTTTTGAGTTGTTTAAATGTATGCCAATTTTTAGAAAAGTGAGGGTAGTTGAATAGTATCTCGTCTATTTCAGTAATACCGGTGCTAGCTGGAATATGTGTGCCTTGGTCGTAAAAATTACCAGCATCGTCAGTGACTGAGTTCAACAAGCCACCTAACGATTCAGACTGCTCGATTAATACAACGCGATCGTAATGCTTGCGCAACAAAATACTTGCCGTTATACCACAAATTCCACCACCGACCACTGCACATGTTTTCATAGCTAGCCTCTTAACTCATTTGTTAACGCAAAACTAACTCTATCACCCAGCTCTACATCGCTTGTTAAACGCAGCCCTAGAACATCGTCAAAATGCTTAGTGTGTAAGCCAAAGCCTGGCCTAACCGATTTAATATCGTGTTTTGTAATAACATGGCCCTTTGGTAAATCTTTAGCAAAATAGAGTGAGCGCCTAGCTAACATATTTTTTTTCGCTGAATCTGTTATGTCATAGCTCACAGTACCTATCGCTTTTTCTGCGTCTCTTACTGACTTAACGAGTGATGAAAATTCGTATTTATCTAATGAGAAAAAGGCATCTACTGAGTCGTCAGATTTATCAATAATAAAATGTTTTTCAATTATTTTTGCACCCAATGTAACACTTACTATCGGTGAAATAATCCCTTGTGTATGATCAGACAAACCAGAAATACAATTAAATCGTTTAGCTATATCGGAAATTGTTGCTAAGTTGCATTCTTCTAATGGGGTTGGATAGGCTGTCGTACACTTCAAAATTGCAATACTGTCACACCCATTATTGCGCAATGTAGTAACCGCAAGTTCAATGTCAGCTAACTCCGCAATCCCTGTAGAAAGAATCACAGGTTTGCCTGTTGCCGCAACATATTTCAAAAGGGGAATATCTGTTATTTCCGGCGAGGCTATTTTATATACCGGTGTATTTAATGATTCGAGTAAATCAACGGAAGATTCATCAAATGGGGAAGAGAATATATCAATTTCGCAACGTTTGGCCTCTTCGAACAGCGCCTGATGCCATTCCCAAGGTGTAAACGCTTTTTGATAAAGTGAGTGCAAAGACACATGTTCTTGCCAAGGGTTGTCGCTAGGCAAACAAAAATCTGGCTTTGAACAATTTAGTGTAATTGTATCTGCCGTGTAAGTTTGTAGCTTTACAGCATCTGCCCCGGCCAACTTAGCTTCAGCGATTAATTTTTTAGCTTTATTAATGTCTCCACCATGATTAGCAGACATTTCAGCTATGATGTAACACGGACTATTTTCATCGATTGTTTTATTGTTAATTTTCATAATAAGTCCAAAGCTAATTAATGTTGTTCATTTTGTAATGAAATAGCTAACCCTTCGTTACGAATAACTTGGCTATTAATCTGTTTAATGTGAGGATGAGCATCAAGTATATTTTTTATATTTTGATAGTTAATGTTAACAGTATCGTTGGTAAAACGTGCTAATTCTATGATAACTTGCCAATCTTCAGGTGTATCTAATGTAAACCGATAGCTGCTGTCATCTGTTGTGTTTTGCATTTCATAGGTAGAGAATTGGTTTAGTTTATTTTCGTAAAAATGTAACGTCACGTGTTCACGTTCAGACTCTCTGAGTTCAGCCGTGTTTAATGGTGATAACGCGCTCGTTTTAAAAACTTCACAATCAACGCCTTCGGCAAATTGTTCACTCAAAAAAGCATAATCAACCTGTTTTTCAAAATATGTCCGCAATAATAAATCACAAACGCCAGCATCCACAAAAGGTGAATCGCCTGTTATTCTCACAATATGGTCTGAGGGATACGCCTGACTAGCTTGCTGAAAACGCGCTAAAACATTTTCCTCTGAACCTCTAAACACGTTGATATTATGGCGTTTGGCTAACTCAACCAACTCATCATTTTCTTCGTTAAAAGAAGTAAGAAGAACAATATTATCAATGTACCTTGATTGTTTTAAACGCATAACAATGTGCAAAATAACGGGGATCCCATTTACTTCTTTTAACACCTTGCCTGGTAATCTAGACGATGCCATTCTTGCTTGAATAAAGGCGGCAACTGATTTCATTAATTTAACCTTTGAAAGCCACTGTGGCATACTGGGCCATTAATTAGGCTTTCTATATCTGCATTGCTGTCTAGCGACTGCTGAAGAAAATAAAAAACATCTCTCATTGCATCAATATATTTATCGCAAAGCTCATCGGTATGGGCGATCGAAAGGTAAATAACATTACTCGCTAAAAACCCTCTTTTAAGCATTTCTTGAGTAAATAGTGTTTTTAATGCCAATGCATGCTCACCTGGAAATATAAATATAGGGACACTATCAATACCTATAATTTTTAGGTTAAAGCCTGTTTGAGTGACCACTTCTTCAATACGAGATTTTAGTCTTGCGCCAGTTTCATTTAAGCGTTTGGGAATATTATCTCGTTGAAATATTTCTAATGTTTTTAACGCAGCTGTAAAGCCAACTCGTTCGGTCCAATAAGAACTACTAATGAAGGATTGCTGCGCTGCATCCATCACTTCAGAGCGACCTATTATAGCCCCTATTGGATGGCCGTTACCCAGTGCCTTTCCTAACACACAAATATCTGGCTCTATCGATGTTAAAAGATGAGACGCCCCTGTGTTAAGTCTAAACCCTGATGATATTTCATCAAAAATTACAACAATGTTATGTTCAACAGCTAAATCTTTCACAGCTTGAAGAAAAGCAACATCCGGCAATCCATGGCGAAAAACTTCCATCATAACAACGCCAAGGTTATCACCGTGAACATCTATGATTGCCTTAAAGCCATCAATATCACCTTCCTTAAATGGCAGCACAGTATTTTGTAATTGCTTAGGTACACCAGCAGGCCTTAAACCAGGTAATAATTGCTCATCTAAATTTTCAGCGTCAGTTATATTTGTTGCTAAGTACCAATCATGCCAACCATGGTAGCCGCAAAAGGCAACAACATCTTTTTTACTATAAGCACGGGCAATTCGCACTGCTAACGCACACGATTCGCCACCAGTACGTGTAAAGCGAACCGCTCCCGCCCAAGGGTGTATTTCAATAAGTTTTTCTGCTAATTCAACTTCTTCATGGCAATTCAAACTACTCATACTTCCGTTAGAAATCGAACTTATCACTGCATCGTTAATTTCATCATTAGCATAACCTAAAGAACTCGTACCAATCCCCATAATAGAGAAGTCATAGTAATGATTATTATCTAAATCCCAAACTTCACAGCCTTTAGACTTTTTATAATATGCAGGCCATTGATCGGGTAAAAACATTTCGGCACGCTTAGAAAGTAGTTGGTTTCCGCCAGGAATAATTTTTTTTGCTTTTTGCCAAAGCTCAGCACCCGAATTGCTTTTTAATGACATGTAGTATCCTTAGGAATAATAAGTTTAAATTATTTATTAGCCATTATAATGAAATTTTGTTTACGCCCTAGTAACTTATCGGCAATTTTAAAAAAAGACTTAGGAAGAATAGATGTTTTTTATAGAAGTGACTTTTTCATAAGCAAACCTTTATCAGTTTGCTGACTAATTTCAAAACCCAGTTTTTTATATGCAGTAAGTGCTGGGAAATTACCTTTATCTACTCCAAGCAAAATAGATTCAATGCCTTGGCTTTTAACTAAAAACTCAGCGCTAGCAGAAATGACCTCGGCAGCTACGCCTTTCCCACGCCACTGAATTTCTCCCAACAAGATGCCCATGGTTGCAGTTTTATTAACTAAATCGATAGGCTCGTACTTTATATTACCTATATGCTCATCACCAGCAAAAATACCCAACAAAAGACATGTTGAGTCGGCATTTTTGGTTGCTATATAGTCTTTTAATTCACTTAAAGAAGACGATGTATAACTAATAAACTCTTTAGTTTTACTGTCTTTAAACCAACTGAGATAACGGCGCGAAGCGCACTGCTCGGTTAAGAGCCTAAGTGTAAACCTTTCACTCTTAATAATCATAGAAATTAACTTACAGATGGCTTTGAATAATCGAAGCTGTAATCGCTTAGCTCATTCCAGCGTTGTCTATATTGCTGTGGTGCATCAGCAATAAAATCGATCCAAAGTTTTTTAGCTTTTTCGTAGTAAGGGATAATACTTGTTTCATCACCGAAGTTATAAAGTAACGAAATAAGCACAGATGTAACATAAAGTGATTCACCTTCAAGTAGTAAGAACAAATGTGTGTATCGAGGATGATTTTTAAATGAAAACAAATACCTTAAGCTCTCGAGTAACTGCTTCAAAGCCTCTTTTCTATTTGAAGTCGGTTTATTAAGAATATCAGCCATTGTATTACAAAGTTGCTCAAATTCGTCAAAATCCAAATAATCTGTTAAACAGACATTTTCATCTAAACCAGAAAATGCCTGCTGTTTTATATGCCCAATAACTTCGTTTTTAGAAAAGCTAAACTCTTCCAACAAAATATCATCCGATTTCAAAGGCATGCTGCCCTTAATCGCACTACCATCACTGCAGTTAAAACAGTTCATTCCAATATCAGACTTAGACTCTAAAAAACGCTCCATTTGCACTTTACCTGTATGCATAAAGTGGTCAGTAATGATATTTCCACCAAAGTTGCCTGGCACTACCAGCTCTCCACCCATTTTTAATGGCGCATGAATAGTTTCGCCTTCACCAGAATAATAATAACTACCTTTTGAATGATGGTGATTCGGATCTTTGTAGCCATTATCTGTACCAAATAAGTAAATGTTTTTAAACTCCATACTGCCAAAAAAGCTAAGCGCTGTATTACCAACTAGCGGGTTGCTGTACCCTATTGTTGTTGTGATACGATTGTTTTTCAAAAATTCTGAAATATGAAATAGCGATGTACCAGCTTCATTACCTTTAAGCGCAACACCGCACCAACCAAATAAATCTAAGACCTTAGGGTACATAACATTCAAAACAAGTAAATTTATTTTCTGTCGTGTTTGTTCGGGTATAAAAGCTGTTAAAAAGTCCTCTGTTGCTTTTGTTCTTTCAAGTGCAACATGGAAGTCAGGGGTTATGCCTTGCTTTAACAATGCTGTAGTCGCCGAATTACACGCAACAATTATAACCTTTTCTTTAAATTTTTTAATATTTTCAATATCATTATCCAAAGAAGGTCCATTTGCGACAATAAAAATAGGATAATGGTTATATTTTTCTACAATTTTTTGCGAGGGTTTTAGAAGATTAATACTCTTTTGAGAGTTGTTTAACGTGTGAGCGATACTGAGCAATGCATCATCAAAAAAACCCCAGCCCATGAAAAACTGATGGAAGTTATCTTTAAATTCAGCAATTAGTTTATTTACTGCTTCAGAAGGATAGTGTTGAAAGAACAATGCACTAGCAACACTGAATGCGCCAATATCATTTGCTCTACTGTAAAGAGCCTCGTACATCTCTTGTTCTGGAACGCCAATTGAAAAATATAAATAACTACCTGCTTCATCAACTTTACTAAGAAAATCAACCCAGTCAAAAGTAAATAAACTAGCAAAAAAGTAATCTTCATTAGGCTCAAATACACTAATGTAAGCTGCATTGAAATTATCAAAAAAATTATCTAAATAATACCCCAGACCAACCCCAAAAATAATAGCACTAGGGACATATTCTGCAAGACTACTTGCTTTTTCTAGACCTCGCTGGGCCTCATTATAAATAGAACCAATACCTGCCATCAAATCGATATGGATAAAGTTTGTCTCGTTTTTTATAAATTCTAACTGGGTATGATCGACTTTCCCTAAAATAGGGTTTTTAAGCATACTTTTAATCTGCTCTTTAGACTGAGTATGGGGGTCATCGCTATATATTGGTACCCCTGTATCATAATCAACAAAGTTAGCTGTACCATTTGGGTTCAGGAACAAATTGAATTTATTATCTGGTTCATGTGAAATAAACTTATCAGCTATCTCAGGAAAGTATTTTCTAAATGCATGAATATTATTTTCAAAAATAACATTCGCTTTTTCTACAAAAGCATCTTCATTTTGCTGTTTTTTAGAAATCGAATTCAGGGTTTCTTCAATCTCGTTTATAGACTTTTGAGCTTTGTGCAGATCATTTTTAGACATGTGTATATTTCTTAAGGTTTTTTTGATTTTTATTAAACTGGGTAATATTTTTATGAACCTGTTTTTTACTGACATCGACTTTATTGACTATAAAACGATGTCTTTCAACAAGAGACTGCAAATAAACTATATTTTCATTTAAAAGAGCTTTATCCATGCTATTCATGTTTTCTAATAACTGTTTATCTAATTTTGTTGCAAGTTCTAAATTTTCATTATCAATCGCAATCTCTAACTGTTTGATTAATGATTCAAACCTATCCTGCATGTGCGTCAATACCATTCTCAGACAACGTTTTTTCTCTTACGTCATATGGAATTTCATCCCATGCTGATTTTATCTCTTTTAATAAGTTAGAAACCTCCGTCACAATCTCAGGATCGTTTTTTATGCTTGCATCTAAGAGGCGATCAACCATGTAGCTATACAAAGAATATAAGTTATCAGAGACATCACCACCTGCGTCAAAATCAAGACAGCCGCGTAAAGCACTAATAATTGCCGACGCCCTTGAAATATGCTCGCTCTTAGCTTCTAAATGTTTTTTTTCAATGGCAACTTTTGCTAAAACCATCTTTTCTATCGCACCAGACATCAACATTTGAATAATTTCATATCTATCTGCACCTGCGACTCTCGTTTTTAGGGCTTCTTTTTGATAGTTTTTTACTTTAGCGTTATACATAATTCACCTATTTTATATGAATGCTTATTCAATTCTTAAAATGTTTAGTTATCTGAACGAGTAAATCCTGGAAGGCTCGCCAATTGAGCACTTAAGTAGGTTTGAGTTGATTGCATTTGAGCAAGTAACACATCTAAGCCAGCATACTGTTCACGTAGCCTTGCCTCCAAAGACTCCATCCTATACTGATGATTCTCAACATCATCTTCTAATTCCGATATTTGCCCGTTCAAACTATCTTCACGCTGCTTCATGATGCCGTCTGAATCTATGTAGTTATTAAGCAACGTTTCAAACTTTGTGGCTATACCGTTCTCACCTGCAAAAGCCTTGCCAATATCATCAAAATTATTATCTAATGCATCATTCAAACTGCGAACTAAAGATGACTTTTCTAAATAACCCTCTTTGTCAACGCCAATGCCTATATCAAAAATACTCTCAAATGGGCCTGCATCGGTCAAATTAGTAGACAAAGCATTAACGAGTTGTGAACTCAAAGATCGAATAGTAGAATCGCTATTTAGTGGTTTACCTACGCGCGACTGAAACCCTAATTGGCCAATAACATTGTTATAATTAGTAATAAGCTCATCAACTAGCGTCGTTGCGCTATCTCTATCAAAATCAACAGATAGCTTAGCTACTTCACCACCAACGCTTGCACGCTTAGCTGTAATAGTCATATCTTGCACAGCATCTTTAAAGGTATTTGTGTCATTCGTTATAGTGATACCGTCAACTTTTATTACCGCATCCTTTGCGGTATTCTCTGCTGCAATGCCAATACCACCTGCACCGCCTGCGTTACCTATAGTTGAAACATTATCAAGTTCAGCGTTATCATTAGTAATAACAAGATCGTTTCCTGTACCCGTTACTGTTGAAGTTAGGACAAGCTTTGCTTCTGTACCGGTGTTAATTATATTCGCAGTAACGCCAAAATTATTATCTGAGTCATTAATCGCATCACGTAAGTCAGAAAGCGTCGCGCCCGCGTCTAGCGTTAAATCAAAGGCTTTATCAGGCCCTGCCGAAAAAGACAATGTCCCGCCAGAAGCACTAACTACTTCTTCATTAGACGCAAATAATCCATCTTCAGATAATGCACGGCTGCCTTGAGCAATCTCAATAACTTCAATTTTAAAATCACCAGGCGTAATGTTTGAAGTAGGTGTGACAGAAATTAAATCTCCATCATCACTGGTTGGTTGAGTTATATTAGCAACTCGCTTATTAAAATTGTCAGGATCTGCTAGTTTTTCTATAGTGTCTTGTAACTGAGACAATGCAGATTTAACTTCACCGATAGCTGATAACTCAACTTGAAGCGCCTCATCCTTTGCAGCAAAGGCATTCATCTTAGGCACATTTTCAGCATCCACCGAAGCTGAAATAATACTTTCTAAATCAAGGCCTGAGCCAATACCCGCAGATGTAATAAGAGGCATAATATAATCCTAAATAGCTGAATGGCTTAGACTGTTTTATTAAACAGTAAACCCTTATTAATTAGTTTATCGGCAAATTCATCTAAAGCTTTAGCTATTTCCCTGAACTCTTCTGTAGGGATTTCTCTTATTATTTCATCGTTACTTTTATCAAGTACTTTGATAATAGGAAAATCCCCTCGTTCATCAAACTCAAATTTTAAATTAGTTGATGTTAAAGGGATATACTCATTTAGCTTTTCTAAATTTTCTTTTACTTCAACAAATAAATCATTATCTTTTTTCTCTTCAAGCTTTTGTGCAGTTTTAATATCAACAGCTTCTCTAGCTGTTAAATCAGTACCTTTTTCAAGCTTTTCTTTCTTTACTGCTTCTTTGGTAACAAAATTACTCGCAGTATGTAATCCATCTGTTGTTTTTTGTGTAGAGTTTAAATCAATCATTTCGGCACCCTCGAAACATTTATAAGTACTATAAGCCACATTTGGACAATTTGCTTAATCTAAAGTGGCCTATAGTTCAAATCAGTTAGCCTAAAAGAGATAGAGCAGCCTGTGGACGCTGATTTGCTTGGCTTAGAATTGTTTGACTAGCTTGTTGTAAGATTTGCATCTTAGTTAAGTTAGCTGTTTCTTGCGCGAAATCTGTATCCTGAATACGTGACTTAGCCGCTGATAAGTTTTCAGAGATATTTGATTGGTTGCGAATCGTTGATTGGAAACGGTTTTGAACCGCACCTAACTCAGCACGTTTTTTATCAACTACAGCGATAAGAGAATCCATACCTGCGAATATTACTTGTGCATTTGCTTGGCTAGATACACTAATAGCTGTTGCTATGAATGACGCGGCAAATGTATCTGTAGCGAGTGCTGCACCACCGATATCAGAAGCACCTTCAGCGAGTCCTGATAAGCGATTACCTGTAACAGCACTTGCCACAACAGCAATACCAGACATTGTAAAACCACCATTAGCTGACACACTGTTTACACCTGCAGTAGCACCTACATTTTGCATACTAAAACCAATAGTTTGCACTGCATCAGCACCAACTTGAAATTGAGCGTCATAGCTACCATCTAACAGGTTTTGACCACCGAACGTTGTATCTTCTGCAACACGGTTAACTTCTGATGATAGTGAACGAATCTCTTCTTGGATAGCTAAACGGTCTTCATCAGTATTCGAGCCATTTGATGCTTGTTGAGCAAGTGTACGGATACGCTGGAACATTGATGTTACTTCGTCAAGCGCTCCCTCAGCAGTTTGCGCAAGTGAAATACCATCGTTAGCATTTCGATTCCCTTGGTCCAAACCATTAACTTGCGATGTTAGACGGTTTGAAATCTGCATACCTGCAGCATCATCTTTTGCACTATTAATACGCATACCAGACGATAAACGTTGAAATGATGTATCTAACGCATTACTAGAGTTACTTAGTTGTCTTTGTGCGTTCAAAGAACTCACATTACTATTTACATATAAAGCCATAATAGCCTCCGCTTCAAAGTTCGATGGATTATAACGGGATACCCCTACCCTGTTATAATCCGAGATTTAGAGTACTGGATTTTTAGTCCTCTAAATCATTTATCGCCCATTAAAGCAAAAGCTTTAGCTTTATTTGTATTTAATTTTTATTTACGCCTATATTGTTAACCTTGAAGTAAACTAAGCGCCGCTTGAGGACGTTGGTTAGCCTGCCCTAAAATAGTTTGACTTGCTTGTTGTAATATTTGGTTTTTGGTTAAATTAGCCGTTTCCATCGCAAAATCAGCATCTTTAATACGCGATTTAGCTGCAGATAAGTTTTCAGAAATATTAGCTTGGTTACGAATAGTTGACTGGAATCTGTTTTGCACAGCACCTAACTCTGAACGTTTTTTATCAACAACTGCAATAAGTGCATCCATACCGGCGAAAACTAATTGCGCGTTAACTTGGCTTGAAACACTTATATTACTTGCGATAAATGTTGCCGCAAAAGTATCTGTTGTTAAAGCGGCCCCACCGATATCAGATACACCTTCAGCTAACCCCGATAAGCGCTGTCCTGAAACCGCACTTGCGATACCTGCGATACCTGACAAAGTAAACCCACCATTAGCTGACACACTATTAACTGCTGCAGTAGCACCAACATTTTGCATGCTAAAACCTATAGTTTGCACTGCATCAGCACCAATTTGAAAGCTTGCTGAGTAACTACCATCAAGTAAACTTTGGCCGCCAAATGTCGTATCTGTAGCAATACGGTTTACTTCATCAGATAATTGACGTATTTCTTCTTGAATTGCTAAGCGGTCTTCATCTGTATTCGAACCATTCGAAGCTTGTTGTGCAAGAGTACGGACACGCTGAAAGGTAGACGTAATTTCATCCATTGCACCTTCTGCCGTTTGGGCTAAAGATATACCATCATTCGCATTTCGGTTCCCTTGATTAAGGCCAAGTATTTGCGATTGTAAACGGTCTGAAATTTGTAATCCAGCAGCATCATCAGCTGCACTATTTATGCGAAGACCCGAAGAAAGGCGTTTAAAAGACGTGTCTAAATCTCCACCGCTTCTATCAAGTTGTCTCTGTGCATTTAGTGCGCTCACATTGGTATTTACATATAAAGCCATAATATACTCTCTTCTTATCTGTCAAAGTTAAGTCACTATCTCATTCGAAAGAAAGTGGATATTTGACAAAGTGACTAGATATGTACGCATAACTCATGCCTAGGGGCAACTATCTGCCACTTTGTAAGTTAATAATAAACTTACAAATACATAAGCAAACATTAGGCCAACTTTAGTTAACTAAAATAAAGAAGTATACAAGCAGCCATTAGACAACGCTTGGTTTGTGATTGGGCAGGCTAAAATAGTAGTATTATAATAAAAAAGAGTAATAAGGCCCTTACGGGCCTTATGATCTGATAAGTTTGAGAGTGGGTTAACTTTCATAAACTAATGGCATAGTTTATGCTTATGTTTATGTGTTCTGCAAATGTAAGAACTGTTGGGATTTAAAGCCTCCGCTTGAAAAATCCTGTAGCGCCTTTGTTAATACCCCATTAAACAAAGGCGCTTTTATTCTTCTTCGTCAATACTTTGACTAATCTTTCTGTTAAACCTTCACCGATTAACCTAGTAAGCTTAATGCAGCCTGTGGACGCTGATTTGCTTGACCTAAAATTGTTTGGCTAGCCTGTTGTAAAATCTGCATCTTGGTTAAATTAGCTGTTTCTGCAGCAAAGTCAGTATCTTTAATACGAGAACGTGCCGCTGATAAGTTTTCTGATATATTCGATTGGTTACGAATCGTTGATTGAAAACGGTTTTGAACCGCACCTAACTCAGCGCGTTTTTTATCTACTACCGCAATTAAAGAATCCATGCCTGCAAATACTACTTGTGCATTTGCTTGGCTAGATACACTAATAGCTGTAGCTACGAATGACGCGGCAAATGTATCTGTAGTTAGTGCTGCACCACCGATATCAGAAGCACCTTCAGCAAGTCCTGATAAGCGATTACCTGTAACAGCACTTGCCACAACAGCAATACCAGACATTGTAAAACCACCATTAGCTGATACACTGTTTACACCTGCAGTAGCACCTACATTTTGCATACTAAAACCAATAGTTTGCACTGCATCAGCACCGACTTGGAAATTAGCATCATAACTACCATCAAGTAAGTTCTGACCACCAAACGTCGTATCTTCTGCAACACGGTTCACCTCTGATGATAAAGAGCGAATCTCTTCTTGTATCGCTAACCTATCTTCATCTGTATTAGAACCATTTGATGCTTGTTGAGCAAGTGTACGAATACGTTGAAACATTGATGTTACTTCATCAAGTGCTCCCTCAGCAGTTTGTGCTAAAGAAATACCATCGTTTGCGTTACGGTTACCTTGATTTAAGCCATTAACTTGTGCGGTTAGACGGTCTGAAATTTGAAGTCCCGCTGCATCATCTTTTGCGCTATTGATGCGCATACCAGATGATAAACGTTGGAATGATGTATCTAATGCGTTACCAGAATTGCTTAATTGTCTTTGTGCGTTTAATGCACTAACATTTGTATTTACATATAAAGCCATAATATCTCTCCCGAAGTAAACTTATCATTTACTCTCAAACTTACTAGATTAAGCAGTAGTTGTTATTTCAACGCTTTGCTTGGTTAATTAAGTTATCGGTCCCTTTAAAAAATCCTTTAGCTTTTTTTAATTTTTTTATTCTTTATTTTTAACTAACTGTAATTTAATGGTTTTACCTATTTCAGTAAATTAAATAACACGATAGAAAACACTTGTTTATTTTTAATAATAAAAACCAAGTAGCTAAATTTAAAGGGGATAATCTTAAAAAGAAGGGAAAGATTCGAATAAGGCAAGTTGTTGCCTTATTCTTTGTAAAATTATAGATAATCAAATAATGAAAGGTTGGCTAAACGGCCAAAGGTTGCCTGAGATGCTTGAAGAGCTGTTTCTTGCTTTGTAAGTTCTGTAATAGCTTCAGTTATATCAATATCAACTAAGCCAGATCTTGACGATTTGTTATTGATATCTAAATCAGTATTTGACTGCTGTACTTTGTCTGCTGTATTAATTCGACCTCCAAGACCTGCTTGAGTAAGCGATACATTGTTCTTTGCATTATTTATCTGTACTAGTGAGTCAGCAAGAACTTCCTTAAATTCTTCTTGTGTTAGGCTAGGGTTCGTTAATCCTGCAATTAATTCATTCATTGAATTTAACACATTCTCTTTTTTAGGAGCTTCTAACGCAAAATCAACTTGTCCGCTGGCAACTGGAGATATACTAATTTCTAGACCTGCAAAACTAATCTTGGAACCACCAAAGTCACCTGCCGCCAATATTGTTCCACTCTGTTCAATTTGATAAGTATTTGGAGTACCCACAGTTGTTATAACATTTATTGTATTTGAGCCAATAGGAGCCGCGGGATCTGGGTCAAAATTAGATTTATGAAATAAGTCAAATTGCCCTTGTTCTGTTACAAAGACTTTAGCACTCGTTATACCACCAATCACAGTTCCGTCATTTGATGTAACATTTAATCGAGCGTCCACTTTTTCAAATGCATCAAAACCATTATCGCTCGATTTTATATCAACACCTTCAGCTATTTTTATCTTGTGTTCACCTTGATCCCCACCATATACATATATACCTGTTGATGACTCAAGTGCATAAGTCTGAGTATTATCTTGATAGCCTGAAAATATATATTTTCCATCTTCTGTTTTAGAATTCATTAAATCTAGCACGCTACTTTGAAGTGCTTTTATTTCTTCAGCTATAGACTCTCTGTCGACATCATCATATGCGCCATTACCTGCTTGAATAGTCAATGTATGTGCTTTTTCAAGTGCACTTTTAATTCCTTTGAGAGCTGCTTCCTCTATATTTAAACGGCTAGTGAGCATTGTAATATTTTTAGTGTATTGCTCATTACTTTGTATACGATCTGTATACTGCAAAGCACGAGCCGAAGCCGACGGATCATCCGAAGCTGTTAAAACTCGCTTTTGTGTATTAACTTGCTCTTGCGCTTTGTTTACGCTTTGTTGATTATTTAAAATTGAATTCAAACTATTTTGATACATTAAATTATTTGATAAGCGCATAACTACCTCGCAGCACTAAGTAAAGTGTCAAAAATGGTACGGGCCGTCGCTAAAACTTGTGCTGAGGCTGCATAAGATTGTTGAAAACGTAATAAATTAGCAGCCTCCTCATCTAGATTCACTCCCGAGAGTGATTCGTACCATGCTTCTGATTGTTGAGCGAGTGCTTCAAACGCCTCACCATTTGTTTTCGCCTGGCTGGTTACCACACCAATATCACTTACTAATCCCGCGTAAGCTTGATTAAATGTTTTATGGTTATCTGCATTCGTACCCGAAACCACATTTTGACGAACTAACTCTCCACTTTGTAATTCAGCAAGCTTTAAACCATTTCGATTATCATCGAAGCCACCTTCGTTAAATTCTAATGTGAAGGTATCACCCGTAGCAGTTGTGCCTTCTAAATCAAAATCGAAACCATATAATTCAAATCCATTACCTGCTTGCTGTAACATATTCTCTGCCGGAGGCGTTATCGTAAATGTACTGGTATTAACTCCATCTGATACTGTATATTCATCCAAGTTGGCTGTTTTAACTATCGAAATAGGCCCATTTGTAAGCCCAACTGGAGAAGAACTAAAACTGCCTGTTGTAACATCCGTAACTTCACCCACAGTAATTGTTGCAGAACCTGTATTATTAATATCGTTGGCGGTTCTAATTGGTGCGGCTAATGCTAAATCTTCACCACGCCCTGTTGTCAAAGACATACTTGCAGCAGCTTCTGAATTAAGCTTTATTTGAAACTGATCACCTGTATTTCCGGTCCCCGACACATTAATCTGTAACCCATATGACTCACCACTGGTAATAGTAGATGAATCTATAACTCCAGCAACTATATTTGCTGTTGAAGGGTTACCCAGCGGTTCACCTTTATTATCAACCGGCTGAATTTCTACTGTTGTGCCACTAGTATATGTAACTATGAAATCACTTGCCGGCAATTCACTACTCTTACCTGGCTCGAGCGTTGCTGTCATGGTTGAACCACCAGTATTGGCTGCATAAGCATAACCGCCGACTGCAGGTATATTAAATATATTGCCACCTAACTCACCATTAGCATCCATACCAAGCTTATTTTGCTCATTAAAAGAATCTGCAATAGCCAATCCCATTTGACCAATTTGATTTTGTGCTGGTACTAAAATATCGTCTCTAAATGCAAGTAAGCCGCCAATTTTTCCTTTCAATTTACTTGTATCAACTTCGAGAGGCACAACTTTACCACCATTAACATCAAGCTTAAGCTCTTTAAAATTAGGATCTGGGTCACCTCGCATGGAAAATAAATTAAAAGAACCATTCTGCATAACTACTGCTTCACCTGTACCCATAAAAACAAGCTTTTCACCGTTGGGGCCATCAAGTGTTTCTATATCTATAAGTTCTGACAGGTCACGAATAGCTTTATCGCGCTCATTATATGTAGAGCTAGCATCAGCTGCATTATTAGTACCATTTACAGCAGCAATATCTTGATTCAACGTGCTTATTTTCTGAACTAACCCATTAGCTTCATCAGTGAAAATTTCGAGCTGTTCGTTTACTATATTTTTTTGATCGAACACAATTCCTGAAAGCCTATCCATTTGATTTATTAAATTTTCAGCATCAGTCATCACTAGCGAACGCGAAACCGTTGAAGATGGCTGGTTAAGTGCTCCTTGAACATTGTTAAATAAAGAGTTAACGCTTGTAGATAAACTATTCGATTCTTCAGAAAATAAAGTATCAACACGATTAGCTTCTACCACAAATTGCTCAAAGAAAGTTTTATTCGATGTATCTCGGTTTAATTGTTCCTGAGCAAACTGATTCAGTAATCGGTAAGTTTCACCTCGACCAACCTGATTATCAATCATGGTTGAATGCTCCGTTCGTTCACGAACATAACCTTCAGTATTTACATTTGCGATATTTTTGCTTGTCGTCTGCAGTAGCTCTGAGTTAGCCCTAACTCCAGAACTGGCAATACTTAATAAATTAAACGACATATTACTTTACTCCTTGGCGAATAACGTTTGCCGCAATATCTTTTAATTCAGTACTTTTCAGTACTTGTTTTATTTTGCTAGCATAATTTGGATCGGTTGCATAACCCGCTTTTTGTAACGAATCTAAAAAGTCGCTTGGCTTTGCTGTATTTTTTAATGCCTCTTGATAGCGTGGGTTTTGTGTCAAAAAATCAACAAAGTCATTTACACTTTCTTTTATTGAGTCGTACGCCCTAAAGCTTGCTTTCTTTTTGACCGCTGTACCTTGCTCAAATTCGAGTGTGACTTTACTGGCTTTTTCACCTTCCCAGCTTTTATCTGATTTAATATTAAATAAGTTATTTGAACTGTTACCATCACTTTTATTAATGATATGTTTACCCCAACCAGTCTCAAGCGCTGCTTGCGCAACCATTACAGCCGGGTTTAAACCAATTTTCTTTGCTGCCGTTTTAGCGTGTTCCCACACAGAGCTAACAAACTCTTCAGCCGATTCAAATACCGGAGTCTCTATTTTTGATTCTGTAATATCCATGTTCATGTTCGTACTTACAGGCTCTACTGATTTATTATTATTTTCATGAGGAAGTTCTGAGCCCACTCGCTTATCACTTAAAAAGTCCGCTGTTGTTCTCAAAACAGATCCGGGCATAAAGTTTTTACCATCAGGGGATAACTGTTGAACGATTAAGTCTGCAAGGCCTAAAGAACCATTTGATGATAGTTCTGTCGATAATTGTTGATCGTGCATTTCTTCAAAGAACTTAACCCCACTAGAATTAAATGGGCTTTCTTTGTCCTCAAATGCTTCGTTTGCCTTGCGCATACTTTTAAGTAACATTTGAGTGAAAATTGCTTCAAATTGTGCAGCGGCTTTTTTTAGCGCAGCCTTTGATGCATCAGTCGATGAATCACCACTGGTTAAGGCTTCTTTACGAAGTGAATCTAAGTTGCCTAAATCAAAAAAGTTTTGCTTATCGAGATGATTTGTTTCCATCAGCTTTTTGACACAATAATGAGTAATGCAATTAAAATGCAAAAATTGAGCCAGTTGACTAACTTTAAATTAGATATATTGCGAGGGGATGATTTTGCCCTAGTAAAAATGTTACTAGGGCGTATTTAAATACTAAATAACAACTAGTTGACCGTTTATTGCACCAGCCTCTTTTAGCGCTTCAAGAATTGCCATCAAATCACCTGGTGCAGCACCAACTTCATTGATTGCTCTGACTAAATCGTCCAAGCTAACACCTGGATTAAATACAAATGCACGTGAATCATCCTGATTCACATCGATAATACTTTGATTAGTAACGGCGGTTTCACCTTCACTTAATGCATTAGGCTGAGATACATTTTGTTGCTCTGTAATCGTCACAGTTAAACCACCATGAGTAATTGCGGCAGGCTGTAGCTTTACATTTTTCCCGATTACAATCGTACCCGTACGAGAGTTAACAATAATTTTTGCTGCGTTATCCGCAGGGGTAAACTCTAAGTTTTCAAGTGTTGATAAATACGATACACGTTGTGATGCATCTCTTGGGGCAATAACACGAATAGATGCAGCATCAATTGCCTGTGCGCTATTGGGACCAACTAAGTCGTTTATCGTACTTTCTAAACGTTTCGCTGTTGTAAAATCTGGGCGATTTAAATTAAAAGTAATATAGTCACTTTGCATAAATGGACTTTTAACGGCACGTTCAACAGTAGCACCATTGGGAATTCGACCGACGGTGGGTGTATTTATAACAACCTTGCTGCCATCCAACCCCTCAGCTCCTAAGCCGCCAACAATAAGGCTACCTTGTGCTATAGCGTATACATTCCCATCAACACCTTTTAAAAATGTTTGAATTAAAGTACCACCGCGCAAACTACCGGCGCTGCCAATAGACGACACGGTAATATCAATTGTTTGTCCTGGTTTTCTGAACGCAGGTAACTCTGCATGCACAGCAACAGCAGCCACATTTTTAATTTTAGGGCTTAAATTAGCCGGCAGTGTAATACCAAAATTACTTAACATGCCCTTGAAACTCTGTTGGGTAAACTTACTTTGCTCGCCAGTCCCAGGTAAGCCAACAACTAACCCGTAACCCACTAATTGGTTAGAACGCACACCTTCAACCATAGAGATATCTTTAATACGCTCTGCATGTGCCGAAAATTGGCATCCCAGCAAAACAATTAAACAAAAAAACTTAAATACATTCATATTGAATGTCCTCTAAAAAGGAAAGAGCGAGCTACTAAAAAAGCGCGTTAACCAACCAGCACTTTGTGCCTCTTGGGTTTGCCCTTTTCCTGAATATTGAATCCGTGCATTGGCTATTCGGTTTGACTCAACCGTATTATCCGAGCCAACATCTTGCGGGCGCACTAACCCTTCTAAGCGAATAAACTCTTCGCCTGTATTAAGAGTTAACCATTTTTCACCTCGAATAACTAAGTTACCGTTTGGTAAAACACGCATCACATTAACCGATATATTGCCAAATAAACTATTTGATTGATTTGATTTAGAGTCACCAGAAAACGATGAATCACTGCCAATTCCAAATTGAATACTGTCGCCACCGATATTAACAGGAAGTCCCCCCAAACCAATTACAGGGTCAAGGCTCGTGTCAGATTGCTTATCTGTTTCTGTTTTTGCCGCTTTTGTAGCTTGGGTAGATTCTTGCAATTTAACCGTAATGATATCGCCGGTACGCAGAGCTTTTCTGTCCGCGTATAAATCGTTCGACACATTCGTGTTAAATAAAGAGCCTGTTGCTACAACAGGTTCTATATTTGGTTCTGGGTACATTGGCGCATAGTAAGGATCGTCTTGCACTATTTCACTATTTTGTGTTGATACACATCCACTTAAAAATAGAGTGCCTGCCGCAAATAACATAATATTACGCATATTCTGCCCCTAAACCTTATAGTTGCTGATTGATATAACTCATCATTTCGTCGACGGCTGAAATTACTTTTGAATTCATTTCATAAATACGTTGAGTTTCGATAAGATTTACCAGCTCTTCTGTGACATTTACGTTTGATGTTTCAAGTGAGCCTTGAATAATACTACCAAGCCCCTCAACACCAGGGTTACCCTGCACCGGAGCACCACTTACAGCTGTTTCGGTATAAAGGTTTTGACCAATCGGCTCAAGACCCGATGGATTAATGAAGTCACTAATGGTGATCTGACCAATAACTACGTTATCGGCTTGACCTGCAACACGAACAGATACTTCTCCGTCTTGCGAAACAGTAATCGATTGAGCATCTTCGGGGACATTCATTTCTGGCTGAATAACATAACCAGCACCCGATGTAACAATTCGTCCATCACCATCGGTGGTAAACTGGCCATTGCGCGAATAGGCAATATTGCCATCTGGCTGCAGCACTTCAAAAAAACCTTCGCCGGAAATCATCCAATCTAGTGAGTTTTCGGTGGTTAACATGTTACCTTGCGTAAACTCTTTTTGGTTGGCTACAACTTTTGCACCCGCACCTAACATTAGGCCTGATGGCATTTCAGTGTCTTGCGATGAACGACCACCTGGCTGATTAATATTTTGATAAAGTAAATCTTCAAATATAGCGCGGCTTTTTTTGTAACCAACCGTACTGGCATTCGCTAAATTATTTGAAATAACCGAAATATCGGTTTGTTGAGCATCAAGCCCTGTTTTACTGATCCACAATGCAGGATTCATAATAGTGTCCTCATTTTAAAGTTAAACTATGCGCAACAGCTGATCTTGACGTTCGTCAATTTCTTCAGCTGTCTTCATCAGTTTGACTTGTAGTTCAAATTGGCGTTGATGACTTATCATATCGACCATTTCATGAACTGGGTTCACATTCGACATTTCTAAGGTTCCACTCAATACTTTTACATTAGCAGAAGTATCAACAACTTGATTTGGTTTTGGTCTAAATAAGCCATCATTACCTTTTTCAAGTTGTGAGTTATTTGCTTCAACTACTTTTAAGCGATCAACCTCTTCTAAAAAATTCGCTGGTGCGCCTTGCGGACGAACCTGGATAGCACCATCTTGGCTAAATTCAATTTTTTCAATCGGTACAGGCAGTATAATCGGACCACCTTCGCCAATAACTTGGCGGCCATGACTTGTTACCAGCATACCTTCTGCCGTGATATTAAGCGTACCTACTTTAGTGTAAGCTTCATTACCCGACGCATCTTGCACACTCAGCCATGCGTTATCGCTCATTGCAATATCTAAATCTCTGCCTGTTTCAACTATGCCACCCGATGTCATATTTGAACCTGGACGTTCTTGCATCGAAAATACACGGGTTGGCAGCCCTTCACCAAACGCTTGCATAGAACGCGCTTGAGCAAAGTCTGATTTAAAGCCTGTAGTATTAGCATTCGCCAAATTATTGGCTTTAAGGGCAAGCCCCTGTAGGCTCTGCTTAGCACCAGAGGCCGCAATGTAGACCATTTTGTCCATAACATCGACTCACATAAAAAATCTATAACTATATAAATGCAAAATAGATGCCAGATCACGATTGACGTAAAATTAAGGTAATAAATAAACATTTCTTGCAGTAGATGATTCACAGACTAAAAA